>JANMHA010000203.1:0-64578 GCA_031374925.1 Pirellula sp.
CTCCGATCGGACGAAAATGCTTCACAGCGGCGTCCGTCGGAGACAAGCTCCGATCGGACGAAAATGCTTCACAGAGTTGCTCCCTCGGGGCCCTCGGGGGTCCTCGAGGAGGGTTGCTAAACCGGACGCTCCCTCCCGATCCTTCCCAAGCCCTCCCGAGGAGCCCGAGGAGGGTGACCAAAACTGAGTTTAGCGTGACGTAACGACTCCGAGGTGCGCCGTTAGCTATTTCGCGGTAAGCCATCCCTTGATGCCGACATGATAGTTGTGGCATTGCGTGCAGGACTCGCCTGCAGCGTTGGGTTGATGACAGCCAGCGCATTGGGCTTTTTGCATTGGGGCAAATTCCCCATGCGGCTCATGAGGCGATGCCGAGCCATTGGTTACAAGATCCGTGGAAACACCTAGTTTAAACGATTCTAACTGATGGCATGAACGGCAATCGCTAATCTTTGGCAGCGCCAGGTGAGGCGTATGGTCGAACTTGGTGATCGGAGAGAGGTTGGCTGCTCGAACTTTCGATTTCCAGCATGTATTCGATCCTTCAGCAGAAGCAAACATCACTTGACTCAATGGACTCTGGTTTGCTTGGCGAAAGGAACTGGTCCAGTTGTCATGGTGCAATGGTTGGTCGTGTTTGAGTGCAGCTTGAAGTAAGTGACACTGTCGACACTGTTGCGCCATGGCGATTTTGTTCTGCCCTCCATTGCTGGATAACAAGTTTGTACTTGGTCTCAATTCCTCTAGCTCGATCCATTTCGAGAGCCACCCGTCAGCATGTCCATTCGGTACGTAGACGATGGCCATCCGTTGTCGATCGATCATCCAGCCACCAAAGGCAAGTTGATCCCAAGCTCGAGAGTCTTTGAACCGTTCCGCAATGGAACTCTGGTCGCTTTGCAAATCCAAGGGGCTGCTTGAATCCTTCGACAGCAATTCTTCGTCGTTTGGATTCAACTTGGAACTATCCTTCCCGAGCAAATCGTCGCCGAGCAAATCGTCATCTTCGCGTCGAAGGCTTGTGGATAGGTGTACCGGCGAAAGGCTTTGATGGACTTTTTGGGCTATCTCTGACGTGGTCCTCCTGGCCTCAAACCATTCCAACCATGCGGCTCGGAATAGGTCGGGTGGAACGCCAATGGCAAATCGGTCGAGCCAGGGACTTGATTGCACATCCTGTTCGCTTGCAAGCAGTGTGCCTGACGTCGAAACCAATCGTTCCACAGACGAACGAAACCCTCTCTGTCCTTCGTTGGCCAACTTCTGCATCAGTTGCTTCGTCATCAGCGACAGTTTCAACAACGTCGCTCGAGCCTGTTCGTCTTTCGTATCGAGGTCGACCAATCGGCCTGTCGAAGGCAATTCGTTAAGAAGAGCTTGGCCGCCAGGTTCGGACTCGATTAGCATTCGCATAATGGGTGGGATGGTGCCGTCCGTCAACTGACTTGCTTGTGTCGGCCAATTGCCGATGTCCGTCCCAGCGCTCATCAATTCCTTGAGATTCAGACTCGGGATTTGGAGAACGATTAAGCCCTCTTGAATGGCTGATTTGACAGGCGCACTATGGCATGTTGCGCACGCTTGTTCGAAAGAGACGCCACGAAAGACCTGACCTACCACCCCAACTTGATTCACTTGGAGGTGACACACTTTGCAGTCGAAGCTAGTGGCCTTTTTCGAAAAGTGCAAATCGCGATGCTTCAGGTGATCGAATGCAATATTCTTCGTCTGGTCGTATGGGTAGTTCTTGAATTCAGGGTGATCGGTGGAAAACGAATGAAACTGCTCGCGGTGACATGCTTGGCATCTAGCTGAAGTCATTTCTTTTAGATCGTGCGACGAGCCTTGATGCTCGCGATGGCATTGGCTGCATTCGGTCGACTTGTCTTTCCAAGCGATGGGTGATCGGCTAAGCCATCGAGCCCAGTTGGATTGCGACTTAGGTCGATCACTAATGGCGACCAACTCACCGAGGGACTGGCCATGTAGATCGTGGGGTGAGCCATGGACTGCGTCTGGCATTTCCTGGATATGGCATTTCAAGCAAAGTTCGGATTGCTTGGTCGTGCCGGATGTCACGTCATTGCCCGGGTGACAGGCGGCGCATCGGCTTTCTGAATCGATTCCGTACGGGCCGTCGATCCCCGGTTGGACCGAAACGAGAAGCTGCGCATGGGATCGCGAAAGAGGACCGGGGGCAAACGCCCGTTTGCTACCGAAGTTGCTCCACGCAAGACTGACAACAATCAAGGCAGCCAGCGTCGCAGACACTTGGAAAGTACGGCTCCACCAATCGAGTGTCCTGAGGGGTCGACAGACTTGAGTTGGATCGGAGTGACTTTGAGAGCATCGTCTACCTATTGGACCGAGTGGACACGGATCGCCTGTGGGAGAATTCCCACATTTGAAAAGTTGGCGAGGAAGCCGGTAGTGGTTCATTTGGATCCCTACCAACTGCTCGTGAATCGATGAGCGACGACCACATGAGCGATCGTTAGAACGAGAAAACCACCTAGTACCCAAGTATGAGCGCTGGCCCAAAAGCGGATACGATTTTGAATAGCGGATTGGAAATCAAGATCATCCTTGGCTTGAACAAGCGAGCTCATTTCTCGACGTTGGTTGCGTCCATCTTCGCTCAGATAGCGGTCGATGTTTTCAAGACCGGCCAGAAGTCTTCGACGCGCGCTTCCGGTAGGGCTCAATCGGTAAATCAGACTTCGTCTTGTTGCAAAAAACGGACTCAAGTGACCGCGATAATGGTCTGCCAAGGCTGCGCTATCATTCTTGCCTGCGGATGTCAGTGCTAATTCGAGGGCTTGCTTTGCAATAAACCTAGTTCGTACTGGGATATCTTGTCGCAAGACTTGTGGGCCCGCAGCTCTTAACACGCGTGGCGAACTTCGATTCACATACCAACCAATCAATCCACTCAGTGCGATTGACCAAAAACTCAATGCCAACAGGGACTCGAGCCAGCCTGTGGTGAACATTCCGGCGTGGAGCGCATACGTACCCACGCTTAGCATTCCAAGATAATGGTGGGTTTGTTGCCAAATCGCTAACCGCCCGATTGGAACCGACAAGACTCGCTTCCTCAAGCCCAGCAGCATCAGGAAAACACATATCGAGGCCAATGCGTATCCAGTCACAAAGGCTTCGTGTTGTAGACTCGCGGCCGATTGATTTCGAAGGTTTCGCAGTAGAAGCCAAACGACAAAGACGGTTGCACTGGGAATCAGTCTGCGACCGAAGCGGCCATGCAAAGCTGACAAAGCTTGAACCCAGGTCGTTGCGGCACTGGCGTGAATTTGTATCTTGGAAGCCACTAGAGAGCCCTCTTCGTCAGCCAAGTTTCGAGGGAATGCGTCTCACTGGTGTCGATTCGAAACAGTGCTTGGTGTGGGCAAGCGTTTTGACAAGAGGGACCGGTCTTCAATTGCTGACACAAATCGCATTTGGACGCTTGCAGGATGGGAAGCTGCGTCTTGCGGTCCACAGCAGCCCGCCCTTTCTTGTCTCGCACTTGGATCATAACGATATTGTCGTAGGGGCAACTTTCCGAGCAAGTCTTACAGCCGATACAGGTTTGCGAGTCGATCGAAATCACTCCCGAATCTTGGTCCCTAGCAATGGCACCCGTCGGGCAACCGATCATGCACACAGGATCTGTGCAGTGCATGCAGGCATGGGCAAATAGGAGAGGGCCGAACTGCGGGCCATTGCGAACGAATCGTGGCGTTCCATCGTGTGTCGCAGCACAAGCCTTCACGCACTCGTCGCAGCCCGTGCAGCGATCCAGGTCAATCAACATGGTCTGCTTGCCATTGATGAGTCTCTCATCCACTAGAAACTCGACCAAGGACGTTTCTAAGTTGGATAGTGATTTTTCGGCAGGATAAGTATTTCCTAAGCTGGAGGGGGGTAAAACCTCGGAGACCACAAGCCCCCCTGAGTCGTAACGAGGATTTGCTATCGGCTTAGGCAACTCGGAGTTGCGAATTTTCGGCAGTATGTGCGTTAAGACGAATTCGCTCGGGATTCGAAGAATGTCCACGAACCCAAGAGCTCGCAACGATTCTTGGTATGGCAATGGTTTGTTGGCTGGAAAACGGAATCGATGCGCCAACTCCGCGAGGCCGAACACATGCCCTCGTCCAAGATAGGCGATCGTCTGATGGCCACGGCCTTGTTGAAAACTAAGCCTCGCAAACCCTGCGCGAATGAGGATCAGATCCTTGACCACTTGCCCCTCGGCGGCAATCAATGGTTCACGTGCGATCTGAGATTGAACGTCCAGTTTCTGCGTATCGCGATACTCGGAGAACCATTCTCGCTCACCAATGGATTGGATGTTCGTCTGGGCAATTACTTCTGCCATCGAGTCATCATCTAGAAATCGCAGCAACGGAGTTTCTCGAAGATGCGTTTGCAGGCTCGTTTCGCGAAATCGAGTATCAAGATAATCCCGAAAGGTCTTGTCGCGTCGCATCATCCTAAGACCTTGCCAACGGATTTCTAAGACCACAGTTGGACTGTTGGCAACCACGGTGTACCGATGCTGGCTCCGCGTGATAGCGGCCATCTCACCAAAGATTTCGCCAACGCCGAGAGGTTCTGACTGGAAGCCATGGATGACCGCGCTGATATCTTGTAGGAAGATCCTGTTCTTTCCCTCGACAGTCTCAACTTGCTGGAGCGGCGTCGGTCGATTCTTGTCGGCGCTTGCGATTTGACTACCGCTACGGCTTCCTTCGCGACGATTTTCGTTGCTGGTAGCGCTCGGATGCGGGCTGTTTTTGAATTGTCGCTTTAGCCAATCCAGCCAAGTTGATGGCTGAGATATATCCGTAGGCTTGCCACGCGGTTGCCATAGGGCCTCCAGGAACGCTCGAACGGACCCTCTCAGAACAAGATAGGCACTACCACCGTAGTCTCCTTCGCGAATGACAATGTCGCCAGGCTCAAAACGAAGAATTCTACAATCATGGCGTAGGATATCCTCCAAGGAGCTATGGGATGGAAAGACATCAGAATTCATCTCGGAAAACGGCGGATGATCCAATATCCAACCAACAGCGCGCGTCAGCATTTCGGGATCCAACGGGTGGTCCCAACGCACCGGTCGATCCATCGCTATCTGATCGCTGAAATGTGTTTTCATAAGCCTCATTTCTGAGGACAGTTCTCCGATATTGACGTATCCGCGGACGGATTAGCGCCCAAACTCAAATTGGAAAAATCCATCCTGGGAGTTTCCACGAAAGGCCGTGGTGAACTCAAGGCCATTTTTTGGTTTTCAGGCTTCGGGTTTCAGACTTCAGGAGCGACATGGCCTAGATCAAATCTGATAGATTTGGGGCCGATTTAAGTTTGTGCAGTGTCCAAGATTTGGAGTGCGGAGATTTATCACCGCTTTTAGATTACACGCCGGTGGTGGGAATCCGATGCCCGTCGTCGTAAAATCAATGGCCAATCCATTACTTCGGTTCCGGACGCCGGACGATCTAAAAGCTCCGATAAATCGGAGCACTCCAAATTTGGCGTAACGCGAGAAATTGAATAATCCTTCCAATAATGAATTCCAAATGTCCCGATCCTCAATTCTTTTCTTACTAGGCTGCTCGTTTGCCCTCTGCAGTTTTTCGATTTCTGTTGGGGACTGGTCCATTCAGACTTTTGCTGGCATTGGCACGCAAGGCTTCAACGGTGATGGTGGACCGGCAACTGAGGCTCAACTTGACAATCCGTTCGGTGTGATTCGCGGACCTGATGGCTGTATTTGGTTTTGCGAATACTCGGGACAACGAATTCGACGTGTTCGTCGCGATGGCAACATAGAAACCATGGCGGGCAACGGAATGAAAGGCTACGAGGGTGACGGAGGACCAGCCTTAAATGCTAGCTTTAACCTTCCGCATGAGATTCGTTTCGACAAAGCCGGGAATCTTTACGTGGTAGATATGATGAATCACGTGGTTCGAAGAATCGATGGCAAAACAGGGGTCATCTCCACGTTCGCTGGGACCGGCCGAATGGGGTATTCTGGTGACGGCGGGCCGGCTTCGAAGGCGGAATTCAAACAGCCCCATAGCATCCAGTTCGGTCCTGACGGCCAACTTTATGTTTGCGACATCGGCAACCATGTTATTCGTCGCATTGACATGACGACCAACTTGGTAACCACTTTTGCAGGAACGGGAAAACCTGGCTCGACCACCGACGGGTCTGAGATTTCAGGAACTCCACTCAATGGCCCGCGTTCGATCGATTTTGATCGGCAGGGCAATCTTTGGCTGGCAACTCGAGAGGGAAATCAAGTATTCAGAATGGACCTCAAGGCGGGCCGGATTTACCACATTGCTGGTACTGGCAAGAGCGGGTTCCAAGGAAACGGCGGACCAGCGAAAGAAGCTATGCTAAAAGGTCCCAAGGGAATTGCTATCGATAGCGACGACAACGTTTGGCTCGCGGACACCGAGAGCCACAGCGTCCGGATGATCGATGCTAAGACTGGAAATCTTGAATTGGTTGCTGGGACAGGCAGCCTCGGCGATGGACCTGATGGCGATCCGCTGAAGTGCAACCTTGCAAGACTGCATGGGATTTTCGCCGATGCGGATGGTTCGATTTTCATCGGTGATAGCGAAGCTCACAAAGTCCGTGTCCTGCGCAAGAAATAGTATCGCATTGTAGCGATGGGAAACTAAATGACGCCGTTTGGCAGGGTCTGATGCAGGTTGAGCGGGAGTTTGTCTTCACTCAGTCTTGTTTTGACGTACTACCTAGCCATACGACTCTCACTTATTGATTTAGGAATCATTCTTAATGCAGTACTTACGCCGGTTATTTGTTTTGGGATTTGCAACTTGTTTGGTACCTGCAACGCTTGTTGTCGAAGCGTCGTTTGGAGCGGACCGCATACTGTTGGTTGCTGGCGGACAGAACAACGCAGTCGACATTCCTGCAACCGAAGCATTGCTCATGGAGCCCTTTGGCACGGCATTCGATGCAACCCATCAGCTTTGGATCGTGGAAATGGCATCGGGCAATAGACTGCTAAAGATTTCTAAAACGGGGTTGTTATCGCATGTTGCTGGGCGAAAAGAGCTTGGTTTCAGCGGCGACGGCGGGCCGGGCCTGGATGCGCAATTCAATGGGCCACACAATTTGGCGATTCGCGATGATGGTCGAGTCCTCATTGCGGATACTTGGAATGGGCGTATTCGCCAGGTAGATCCCAAAACCAAATTGGTCAATTCGTTAAAAGGTTTCGAGGTACCGATCGACAAGGCAAAGGGATTCGGTCCGTATTGCATTTCAGCGGATAGTTCTGGTACGCAACTTTATATAGCTGACTTGCATCGCATCCATCGGCTGGATCTAGAAACTGGCACGTCGAAGGTGGTTGCGGGGAATGGCGAAAAAGGAATTCCGAATGATGGAGCTATGGCGGTGGATTCCCCATTGGTGGACCCTCGGGCCGTAGCTTCCGATCGACTTGGCAATGTTTATATTTTGGAACGAGGTGGAAATGCTCTACGCGTGGTCCGACCCGATGGCACCATGCAAACCGTCGTGAATACAAGTGGCAAGAAAGGGACCGAGACCTCCGTAATCGAACCAGCCCTCGATGCAATGATGAATGGTCCAAAGCATCTTTGCATAGACCTAATGAATCGTGTTATCATCGCAGATGCCGAGAATCATCTGATCCGCCGTTACGATCCGAGCGACGGAACCCTTTGTCGAATTGCTGGAACCGGGGTCTCGGGTCCTGAGGGAGTGGGAGGACGCCCGCTGGATTGCCAACTTTCGAGACCGCATGGCGTTACGGTTCATCCACAATCGGGCGAAATTTATATCACCGACAGCTACAACCATCGAATCCTGAAAATATCGGAAAAACCATAGTGGCACGTGGCGGATGCTGCCAGCATCCGAGCCGACGCACCGTTGTAGTCGACGCACCGTTGTAGTCACCGTGGCGGATGCTGCCAGCATCCGAGCCGACGCTAGCAGCGTCGGCCACGACACTATTGCCTTGTCGGAGTACAATTGTCGCCATTGAGGTTCGTTTTCGGAAACAACCAATTGCTTTTTCTCATCCATTTGGAGTTAGTAATGTCGCAATTCAAGGCGATTGTCCATTTCCTGATGCTCGCGGGCTTGTGTTGTGTTTTCGGTTGCTCGGAAGCCAAGCCGACGGGTAAGATCACGTCCAAGGTTTTCTTTGATCTCGCGGTTGGGGATGAAGACGCGGGACGCATAGTGATGGGGCTCTACGGCGAGGACCTACCCAAAACAGCCGAAAACTTCCGATGTTTGTGCACCGGTGAGAAAGGGATTGGAAAACTTGGGAAACCGTTGCATTACAAGGGGAGTACGTTTCACCGCATCATCCCAAGATTCATGCTGCAAGGGGGAGATTTTACCAACGGAAACGGAACGGGTGGCGAGAGCATCTACGGCGAAAAGTTTGACGACGAAGCCTTCAAGTTCACGCACGCAGAACCTGGACTGCTGAGTATGGCCAATGCTGGCAGAAATACGAATGGCTCGCAGTTTTTCATCACCACTGTTCCAACCGAGTACCTTGACGGCAAGCATGTCGTCTTTGGACGCGTATTGGAAGGGATGGACGTAGTCAAAAAAATTGAACGACTTGGCAGTGCTTCTGGGGACACACAAGCCATTATAACCATTCGTGACTGCGGCGAGTTGAAATAGATCACGTAGGTCCGCATCTCCGAGGCGGACATCTCAGCGTCTCGGAGATACGCTGCTACAGCGTCGGAGATACGTTGCTACAGCGTCTCGGAGATACGCTGCTACGTGCTGACTATGCCGTTCGACTTAAACGAGGGCGCTGCTTGCTTGACCATCGGCGTACGGCGATATCCGAAGAAGCCTCGTCGTTGAATCACTTCTGCAACTTCTTCCGGTACGTGTTCTATCCAGCTTGGATCACCCGCTTGGATTTGCCGCAATACTTCACGCGAGAATGTGGACAAGTTTAATGGGTTGAAGTTATCCAGTTGTTCAATGCATCCTTTGTCGACAAGGTACTCGTAGAGTTTTCTCAGTTCCGGAGCAACCTTGAGATTATCTACCAACGTCAATTCTCCCGTTTTACGATCGAGAAGAGGATAGATATAGAGTTTGAGGTCATTTTTGAATAGTCGTCCAAAGGACTCGAGGATACCGCCGTCGAGCTCAGAATAGTATTTGTTGTCGAACAGTTCGCAAAGGCTACCAACCCCCATCGTGATCCCGATCTTCTTTTTCGTGTAGCGAGCCAGATACGCCGCCAGTCGGTAGTATTCGAAGTAGTCCGAAATCAAAACGGTCATTCCGCATGCTGCGAGTAGGTCCACCCGCGCGAGGAAATCTCGCAAGTCAATATCGCCGTTTGCCTTCAAGTTACGCATTGTAATCTCAGCCAGTGTGACAACCTGATCGGCTTCCACATCCGGCTCCTGACAGAACTTCTCATGAGCGGACCGCAGCATATCTAGGTTGACGTTGGTAAGTGGTCGGAAACTGCCTCGTTCCACCAATATTGGCTTCTTATAAAGAACTTCGGATGGTTGGAGTACCTCACCTTTAGCCGAAAACATGGCTGCGTTGCTGAGTCCCAACTGGACAAGTCGCAAGCTCATGACCCGATTGTCCACGTTGCGGAATGCGATGCCCGAGAATTCGATCATATCGATTTCAATGCGGCGTGTGTTGAGGTTGTCGAGGAGCGACTCGATCAATTGGTCCGGTTCGTGGTTGAGAAAGAACGCGCCATACAACAGGTTGACTCCCGTGATACCGATGGCTTCTTGTTGGAGAGCATTTTCGGTATCGAGCATTCGAACGTGAATAATAATTTGACTGTCTTGATCCCCGGGATGGGATTGAAATCGCACACCCATCCATCCGTGGCAGTCGTTGGTCCCTTTAAAATTTCTCGCGGATACCGTGTCCGCGAAGGCGAAAAAAGCGGTCGTATCGCCGCGACTTTCTTTGAGTCGCTCGAGGTTCAGCGAATGCTCATGCTCCAGCATGTCTTCAAGTCGTTGGCGGCAGACATAGCGATCGCATTGGCCATAAATCGCATCGCTGACAGTCATGTCATAGGCCGACATGCTCTTGGCAATTGTGCCAGCAGCTCCACCCACGCGGAAGAACCAACGAACGACTTCTTGTCCGGCACCGATCTCGGCAAACGATCCGTAGCGGCGTGGATCAAGATTAACTGCTAATGCTTTGCGTTCGGTGTTTGGGCGTTCGGTGCTAACGCGTTCAATCGACATGTTCTTGAATCCAGGAAGGAAATCGGTACATAATTGGCCTAGAAATATCGGCCACAACCCAGCCGATGGCTGGCAAACCTTGTGGGTCAGGTCAAGATTTCTGACAGTACAGCGTTACAATCATTCGAATCGACATAACCGATATCCCGCCTTGTGGTTAGAATCGTTAGAGTCTCTTTGCCGGAGTAAATGACAAGTAATAAAGTAGGTTCAAACGATGAAGTCCATTCTTGTTTTGCTGGTAACTCTGTTATTTCGACCGATAGCCCTGATAGCAGAAGCCACTCTTGACTCGTCCGACACGGCGGTTGCCGCTTCTTCCGAAACTGTCACCGACACCGTGGTGGACGCTCCGCTATCACCCGAAGAAGCGGCCGCGTCCATGATCGTTCCGAAGGGTTTCAACGTCACGTTGTTTGCAGGTGAACCAGACGTACAACAGCCAATTGGGTTCTGCTTCGATGATCGTGGAAGATTGTGGGTCGCCGAAGCGTACAACTATCCAAATCACGGAACGAAGCCAGGTGACCGAATCATCATCCTCGAAGACACCGATGGTGACGGGAAATTTGACAAACGGAAAGTCTTCTATGATGGGCTCAATTATGTGACCGGTATCGAGGTAGGATTCGGTGGCGCTTGGGTCATGTCACCTCCCAACTTTTATTTCATAGCGGACCGCGATGCCAACGACGTGCCGGACGCTCAACCACAGGTACTCTTAGATGGCTTCGGGAACCATGCAAACAGCCACAATCTAGCAAATGGTTTCGCTTGGGGCCCGGATGGATGGTTGTACGGTACGCATGGACGCACCAATTGGTCGCGAATTGCCAAGCCCGGTACTCCAGATTCGAAGCGAATTCAGTTCGACGGAGGTGTTTATCGTTACCATCCCGTTCGGCACGTCTGGGAACCGTTCGCGGATGGGACAACCAATCCCTGGGGGATCGATTGGAATGACGTCGGCGAGGGATTCGTAACCAATTGTGTCAACCCTCATCTGTTCCATGTCATCCAGGGAGCGCACTACGAACCCTGGCGAAATCGAGAATCGAGCCGTTACGCTTACGAAAGGATTCCTACCATCGCGGATCATTTGCACTTTGTAGGAGGGCCTAACTTTCACGAGGGACTGGGCAGCCCAGCCGAAGATGCTGCGGGCGGTGGGCGCGCGCACTGCGGCACGATGGTCTACCTTGGGGACAATTGGCCAGACCAATATCGAAACTCAGTTTTCACGAACAACATCCACGGAAAGCGAGTCAATAACGACTTGTTGACTCGCTCTGGATCGGGTTTTGTTGCTTCGCATGGCGCGGACATTTTGCGTTCTCGCGATCCATGGCACATGGGAGTCACCATTCAATATGGCCCTGACGGAGGTGTCTTTGTAAGCGATTGGTCGGACACAGGCGAATGCCATAGCACTCGGAATACGCGTCGTGAGACGGGACGCATCTTTAAGGTCACGTACGGGAAGCCCACTTTTGTGCCGGTCGATATTGCAAGCTTGGCTGATGACGAACTTGTCAAATTGCAAACGCATCACAATGATTGGCATGTTCGACACTCCCGTCGCGTTTTGCAAGAACGAGCCGCACAGGGGAAACGCATGGACCGCGTCCGACAGGATCTTCTTACTTTGTTCCAGCAATCCGTTGAAGTTCCGATCCGACTAAGAGCGCTTTGGGCACTGCGAGTCATCGATGGCATCGACGAACCATTCTTGATCGAGCAGCTTGCCCATGAAAGCGAATATGTTCGAGCCTGGTCCATCCGGTTCTTGTGCGAAAGCACCCAGCCATCAGCCATCGCACTCAGTCGTTTCGTCGAATTGGCGTCCAAGGATGCATCGCCCCTGGTTAGGTTGTATTTGTCTAGTGGGCTGCAACGCTTGAAGCTAGATGACCGCTGGGCAATCGCGATTGCATTGTTGCAACACGCAGAAGATGCAGAGGATATGAATCTACCGCTAATGCATTGGTATGCGATCGAACCGCTAGTGGACACGGATCTACAACGGTTTGTCGAGATGGCCACTGCCAGCCGTATCCCTATGGTTCGAAATCACATCGCACGACGCGTCGCATCCCATGGACAGTCCGCTACAGGCCTCAACGCTTTGTCGCAAATCCTTGTCAATTGCGATGATCACTTAATTCAACTTGACCTATTGACTGGAATGATGCTTGGCCTGGAAGGGCGTCGAACCATTGACATGCCAGCCAGTTGGACATCGGCATTCTCGAGGCTGGAAGCCAGCGCTGATAGGAAGGTTCGACAGGCTTCGATCGAATTGGCGCTTCTGTTCGGTGATCCGCGTGCACTAGAGTCGTTGCGAAAAATTGCGGTGGATCGATCGGTTCTTCCCAAGGATCGGAATCGTGCTTTGCATTCGCTCGTCGCCAAGAAAGCAACCGATGTGGCCACGCTTCTCGTTCAACTGCTGGGCGATCCGGACGTCCGGAGAGAGGCTATCCGGGGCCTTGCCGAATTTGATCAAGCGGCCATGCCTCGCCTGCTAATCGATAAATATGCATCTTTTGATAGCGAAACCCGTCAGGATGCGTTGCAGACTTTGGCATCGCGCGTCGCGTGGGGTGCGAGTTTGATGCGAGCCGTCGAATCGGATCAAATCCCGAGAAAGGATGTTTCTGCTTTTACTGCTCGACAGCTGCAAAGTTTGGGTGATCCCCAATTGAGTGAGCGCATCGCAAAGATTTGGGGCGAAATGCGAACCACATCCGCTGACAAAGCACAACTAATCACAAAGTACCGTAAGCTTTTGACGCAAGAAAGCATAAAGAAGGCGAACCTGAGCACAGGCAGGGACCTTTTCCAGAAAAACTGTGCGAACTGCCACCGACTGTTTGGCATAGGGGGCACGATCGGTCCCGAGATAACAGGAGCCCAACGCACAAACGTCGAGTACATGTTGGAAAATCTAGTCGATCCAAGCGCGGCGGTTGCCAAAGACTTTCAAATGGAACTAGTGCAAACCGAAGCCGGTCGCGTGATTACTGGTTTGGTAGTCGATGAGAGCGAAATCGCTTTGACCATCCAAACGGCCAACGAACGATTGGTCGTACCGAAGTCAGAGATCGAGCTCCGATCGCTATCCAAGGTTTCGATGATGCCGGATGGCTTGCTTCAAACATTGACCAACGATCAAGTTCGAGATCTCGTCGGATATTTGGCGAGCCCCACTCAAGTTGAGTTGAAATAGCTTAGAACTCACGACTTGCGATACCGTCTTTCATTTGGGCGCGAGGCATTCCAGGACTCGCTCCGCATGTTTCTTGATATCGATTTCTTCAAGTATCTTTTTGGAGACGGTTTCCAATTTAACATTGGACTGGACGGCTTCGAACAGTTTGTTGGAAAGATCGTCGATCGAATCCGCTTGAAACAAGGTACCGATGCGGCGGCCTTCGGCGATCTCAAGGACGCGTCGGTGCAATTCAGGAAATGCTCCGTGGTCCGGTTGGACATACGGCACGCCTGCGGCGATGGCTTCTAATAGAAACAATCCTTTCGGTTCGGTGTAGGTGGTTGGCACACAGAACAAATGGATCGAGCTTAGAAACTTGGCTTTCTCCCCGCGATCGATGCTGCCGAGATATTCCCATCGATCATTCAGGCCGGATCGGTTCAGTTTGGCTTTCTGCTCCTCCCAAAATTCCGTGTGCTGCGGTCCCATCCATCCTGCTAATTTCAATTTAGTATGCCTCGCCTCGGGTCGGTGAGCGATCGCAATAAATGCATCCACCAAACGGTGAAGTCCCTTTTCGGGTGCCATACGAGCGAGGTAACCAATGGAGAACGACTCTGGAGGCGTAACCGCTCGGCCGATTTCTCGAAAATCGGTTGTGTCGATGCCCAGTGGGACAATGTGGATCTTGTTGGATGGTATTTGCAACAACGAGGACATGCGGTCGGCGTAGTCTTCAGAGTGGATCAGAAAGCCATCGATCTTGGGAACCAAGCCTCGCATCAATTCAATAGCCCTTGTTCGGAACTTGATTGGGAGGGAGTCCAGGAAGATGTCGTCACCTTGAAGTGTGACAAAGACTTGCGTCGTGCCCATTCGTTTTACCTCAGGAATGCCTCCTCCGACCAAAAGGTTGGTGAAGATCATTACGTCCGGTTGGATATCGCGTGAAAGCCACTGAAGTAGACTTCGAAATTCTTTACGTTGCCGACCTTGTGTTCCACGCAGCATGGAGATGGTCAACGCGCCAAGCAATGAGGGAGATGTCTTTCCCGCATTTTTGGTAAGCGGGTTGATGATCCAGGATTGATTGAGAAAGCTATCCATCCATCTTGGCATGTAGCCCAACCAAGGCATCCTTTGTTGTAGGTAAACGTTGATGCCTCCCATGAATACGCGATCGATGCTGACGTCTAGGTCGTCTGTGCGGATTGGCGTGTATGCGGGGATTAGAATGCAATCGTGGCCTAAACGAATGAGCGATTTGGCGAGCGCATTGTCGTGCAGGCAAGAGCCGCAAATCATTCCGGCCGCTCCGGCGGTCAGGTATGCGATTTTCATAATGGTTCTTGGATCCTTAGCAGCATCGGAAGGTAGGGAAACTTTAACGACTGCTCAAAGATTCCGGTTGGGTATTGGGTGAATGGGTAATCTATACTATCGCACGATCCGCATGTTTCGGAGGATCCGGTTCATCGTTAAAATTGACGTAAACTCTTATCAGCCATCATTTTTCAAAAAATGGAATGGCTTGCTCAAGGGTATTTCATCGACTGGCCGATACCTTTCCACAACGACGCATCTTACCTTGGTTGTACGTGCAGCTGAGAGGGAAAGATGCGATCCAATGAATTGCCGGTGACCCAGAAACTGATCGAGTAACAGGAATACTCGACCGGCAACTATTGTGTTGTTTCAAAGGACTGAGGGGTCGTTTGGAACACGATGGAAAACGGAAAAATGGTTGCTTTACATGACGGCAACCATTTTGGAAACGAGGCTAACGAAGTCAATGGCGGTGAGTGAAAGCTCATCGCACAATGCCACGCCAGTAGAGGGCGATTTCGGCGGCGACTTCGTGCGCCGAAACCGGTCTCAACTCAACCGTTCAAGTCGACTTGTACATGATAGTCAGTGACAATATATACGTAGGGAGATTTGGCTCGATGAAATTGAACATACTAGTAGGGTCGATGTTACTGAGCGCTAGCCTCTGTGGACAGAGCTTTGGCGGCGACCTATTGCATCGTTTGCTCGGTGGTCACGGCTGTGGAGCTTCCAGCTCCTGCTGCGATACATCGGTTGCCGATCCATCTTGTGGAGCCGAAATGGCTGCACCGTGTGGATCAGGTTGTGCTGCAGCACCAAGCTGTGCACCAAGCTGTGGACCAAGCTGTGGCGCTGAAATCGCTTCATGCGATCCATGCGGCGCTCCAAGCTGCGGAGTTGAAAGCTCGTGCTGCGGACCTCGCAGACCGATCCTTTCGGCTCTCAAAGCTAAGCTATGCGGTCTGAAGAGCAAGCTTTCTTGCAAATCAGCTTGTGCACCAAGCTGTGGCGCTGAGACAGCTTGCAGCCCTTGCGGAGCACCAGCATGTGGCGCAGGCCCAAGCTGTGGCGCTGAAATGGCACATTGCGGATCCGGTTGTGGCGCAGCTCCAAGCTGCGGACCAAGTTGCGGCGCTGAAATCTCCGCCTGTGATCCTTGCGGAGCTCCATCCTGCGACAGCGGATGTGGCATCAAACGCAAGCATGGCGGTTTGCTCGCTAAGATTTTCAAGTGCAAAAGCAACAGTTGCTGCGACGCGGCTCCAAGCTGCGATTCAGGTTGCAGCTCTTGCGGCGGAACAGCTCCAAGCGGATGCAGCTCGTGTGGCGGTACAGCAGTATCGGCACCAATGGCTGCTCCAATGGCTGCACCAGCACCAGTTGTTGACCCACATGCTTACATGAACACCAAGCGTCATGTCATTCAAGCAAGCAGCACCCGAATTCGTTAATTCGAATCCAGGACAGCTTGTCGTCAGACATGATCTAAGAAAAATCGGCTCGTCACAAATTGTGGCGGGCCGATTTTTTTTTGTTCCCGTTCATTTGAAAGCGACCCGCGGTTTATCACCGTTTATCACCCCAGGCAGACATCATGCGGATTCATCCAGCCGAGTTCATTGACTTGCCTACCCCTTTCGGGACAATGCGAACGCACCTGTTCCGACCGAAAGGGGCAGACAAGGTTCCGGCAGTTATGTTGTTTTCCGAAATTTATCAAATGACCGGTCCGATCGCACGCACTGCCGCATTTGTGGCGGGGCACGGTTTTTTGGTCGCCGTTCCCGAGGTCTACCATGAATTCGCAACTCCAGGCGAAGTTTTTGCCTATGACCAACAAGGCACCGAGCGTGGCAATAGGCTTAAGACCACGAAAGAACTGGCCAGTTATGACGCCGATGCGGTTGCCCTCATCGAGTCCCTTTGTCAAATGCCCGGATGCAACGGCAAGATCGCCACGTTGGGTATATGTTTGGGAGGTCATTTAGCCTTTCGGGCTGCCATGAATGCTAAGGTCCAGGCGGGAGTTTGCTTCTACGCTACGGATATTCACAAGCGTAGTCTAGGCAAGGGCATCAACGACAATACGATGGACCGCATGCCTGAAATCCAAGCCGAGATGATGATGGTTTGGGGACGCCAGGATCCGCACATTCCACTCGAAGGCCGACGGAGCATTTACGACGCCATGACGGATGCCAAAGTAAACTTCACGTGGCATGAGTTCAATGGTGAACATGCGTTTTTGCGCGACGAAGGTCCTCGGTATGATCCGGCTCTGTCGCAAATCCTATTCCCGATGGTATTTGATTTGTTCCATCGGCGACTTCGCAGTTAGACGCTACGCCTGTTGGTGTCATTTCCGGAACACTCTTTACTAGTTACTAGCCGTCTATCCACAGTTTCCACGGTCCGATTGGGCCACCAGAAGAGTCTGGTTGCGGTAGCAATCCGAGAGGTCCCGAATGCGCGCTCTGCAATGCCAACTCATTGATTTCTTTGGCAAGTGCAGGGCGCTTCTGCAACTGAAGTTCCAGTTCCGTTCGTAACGGTTCTGGGCCACTCAACACGAGTTGATCTTTTCCATTGGCGGAAATCGAGATGCTATCAAACTCGTTCGATTTGGATGCCAAGCCGTAGCGTGCTCGCGATTCCCTTACCAATTTGGATAGGTAACTTCGGATCGACTCAACTCGATCCGACCAAGTCTTTTCTTCGCTACTTGCTTTTGGATTCTGGTTTTGTTGAGACTGAGCCGAGAGGCCATTGTCCACTCGAGTTGGTTTGTTTGACGGTGATGGGTTTGTCTGCAGCAGTTCGCCAAAGAAATGGCTGGCCGAGGTCGCCGCGATATCCGCGCTCTTCTTTAATGCTTGACTGACTGGAATCGCCCCGGCGACTACCCACGATACAGGTAGATTCATCCAATACCTCAATCGATTTTTTTGATTCCATCACTCGCGTAACCAACGGTATGAATAACAAATACCAGACACGTAAAAGTTGACTCGGCAATTTGGTCCAAGTGCGATGAGTCTTTCTTCTAGGAAATCTCTTCCTTATCTGTATTAGCTAGCAATTCAGACAGGAAAGTAGAATTATTGCTGCTTTTGATTCAATAGACCTTGCTGGTTATTCCGATCAATTGCTTTGTGCCTAGGGGGAAGAGGTATATGTGCGATGGAGCTACTGCGGTGCCTAGCAGTAGCTCCTTGCACATGTTTTTGTTGCGACCGACAAACTCTTTCCCAAATCAAAATGAACCAACATTCACGTCATCCTTCGGCAACTGACGGTCTCCTTGACGGGACTGGCACACGCGAATCCGTTGGTGCTCGCGTTTGCTTGGCTATCGTATCTTGTTTTGCATGCGTTTCGTTAGCCGATTACCGCTTTCTGCGAGCCATTGCAGTACTCTGTGTCGCATGCCTGTCTGGATGCAATTTTATTCCGGACATCAAACACAAGCCCCAGTTCCACAATCCGTTTCCGCAGATTAGCAAAGTGGCGGTTCTTCCGTTTCGCAATCAAAGTCAAGAGCCAACGTTGAGCGGCGCTCGAGTCTCCTTGGCATATTACAATGAATTGCAGTCGATTCGTGGTTTTGAAGTCGTACCTTGCGGCGTAGTGGAGAATCAACTGGCGTACTTTGAAATGAATGTTCTCCGACGTCCCATAATGTCGCCAGTAGATTTCCAGCAGTTCGCCAAACACTTGGGTGTCGACGCCGTTTTGCAAGGTGCGATCACGGATTACGATGCTTACTATCCGCCGCGAATGACGATGAAAGTGAATTGGTACGCCGCGAATCCAGGATTCCACCCAATTCCTGTTGGATATGGTTTGCCATGGGGAACCAAGAAGGAAAAGAAGATTCCCGAGTGGATTCGACTTGAATCGGAGCGTGAATTGGCTGCCGAACAAATGAAAACGCAGACTCCAGAGGAGGTCGAGCCAGCTTCGCGGGAAGAAATGCCTCCAGATCCGATGACACCCGAAGTAGCAATCAGCTCAAACAGCAAGCCCAGCTCAATCAGCAAACAAGAGCGAATCACGGCAGCTCGAATCGAATTACCAATCACTTCTGTCCCTAACGAAGACGAAGACTACGCGCCGCCAGTTGTGCAAGCGCCTGCACTACAGGAGCCAAGTAAGATGCCGGAATCTGTTGTGGGGTTGGCTGTGAGAGAACCCAAGTTATCTCAATCAGGAAGTGAACCATCTCAAGGATTGGAAAACACGGCTTTGCCAGCAAATTGGCCGGATCCCCAAGGCTTTATTCCGAAGAAACCAACACCTCAGCCGCCAGGAATGAAGGCTCAAACCGAGCCGATCATTTCACATATGCGCACCTATAACGGAAATGACGAAGATTTCACCCATGCACTTGGGGAGTACTTTTACTTTCGTGACGACGCTCGGTTTGGTGGTTGGCAAGCGTATCTCCAACGCAGCGAAGACTTTATAAGATTTTGCTGCCACCAGCATATCGTGGAAACCCTCGAATCTCGCGGAGGATCGTTGGAAAGTCGAATGATCCTTCGATGGCCTGTCGGTCGATACGAACGCTAACTGCTCCGGGCACGAGCAGACTAGTTTGGTATCCAGGCACGGAGGTTCGGGATGAACGGCGAAATCAATGTTGTCGCGCTGGTTCGCGGCGAGGAACAATACATCTTCATGTTTGATGAAGCCAATCGAACTGAGACGTTGCGCATGTTAGGACGTTATGCGGCCAATCCCGAGTTATCGTTCACTTGGTACGATGCAGCCGTTCTTAGTCAGAAGGTCCGTGAGATGTTGCCTGCAAAGCCCTCGCAGCCAACCCCCGCGACCAATTCGTTATCGCATCAAGAGCTGCAATCCCCTGTGGGAACAAGCGCGAAGATCACCAAGGCAGCACCGCGTTTTAAGTTGTCTTAAGAGACTTCGCACAAATCGCGTCATCAGTGGGCAACTCATCTATTCCCGAAGGTACAATGCTAGCTGCCGTTGTTCTGAAATTTCTTATTAGATGACTGATGAGGCGTAACATGATTCGCGTTTTTATGTGGCTGATCGCTGTCAGTTTCATGCTCGAATCGTGTGCGATCCTAGAAGCTCAAACGGGTCTGAAAACGACAGACCACCAGGAACAGCCCATAGACTTTGAACGCGCTCGCGAGTTGCTTCAGAAGCGGCAAAGGGGCGAACCGTTAACATCGACCGAGCAAGCTTATTTGCAGCGAGCAATGGAAGCCCGCCGAAATGGAGCAGTGCCTCAAGGCGGACCGTCGGCAAATCCAGTTCCGCGAGAATTCATGGGACTAACGCCGCTAAACGAAATGTTGGCCGATGACCGCTACAAGAACCAAGACGGTGGATTGTATGGCGGCGGTCGCAACTCACCTCTCGAGGAACATCGCCGCGCGGCCGAAACGGAATTGGCTAATATCCAACCGCTCGATAGCGAAGGCCAAGTTGCTACCAATGGAAAGATCGCTTTCATTTCCATCAGCATGTCGAATGCGACGCAAGAGTTCTCGCGGTTCAAGCAGCTTGCCGATAAGGATCCAGCTAAGTCCCCGAAATTAGCGATTGTGGATTGTGCTCAGGGTGGGCAAGCGATGGCGGAATGGGCGCCCGCGGACGCATTAACGTGGAACGAAGCTTTTCGGCGGCTCGCGGCCGCAAACGTTTCACCGAAACAGGTGCAGGTCGCATGGATCAAACTAGCCAACAAGGGACCGAAGGGAGAGTTAGAATTCCACGGTCGAAAATTGTTGCAGGACACACAGGCCGTTCTTCAAAATGCAAAATCACGTTTCCCCAATTTGCGGATCGTCTATCTCTCAAGCCGAATCTATGGCGGCAACGCCACAAGCAATCTCAATCCTGAACCGTTCGCATACGAGTCCGCTTTTGCTGTGCGTTGGCTGATTCAAGATCAAATCCAAGGGGAATCCGGATTGAACTTTACCGCGGAAAAGGGCGAGGTGAAAGCCCCGCTGTTGTTGTGGGGACCTTACCTCTGGGCGGATGGAACAAGACCTCGAACGGTCGACAAACTCAGCTATTCTCGGGAAGACTTTGCGGGTGACGGCACGCACCCTTCGGAGTCAGGTAAAAATAAAGTAGCCGGCTTGTTGCTCGACTTCGTGAAAAACGATGCGCTGGCGAAGTCTTGGTTCTTGCGATAAGGCGAACACCGATTCTTCAACCCATCGATTTGAATTAACGCTGTATGAACGTTGCAGAACAGGCGCAGGAAGCGCTTTCAAACGGATTTGCGTCAATTGGAGAACAATTCAAGCTGCCGTTAACATTTCCGCCGGATGTCATGTCAGCCGCTGATCGCGCAACAAGAGTCTTTGGATCGGAAAAACCTGATTGGTATTCGCAGCGTCGCGACGCCATACACATCCCATTCGTAACGCTCGATCCAGCCACCTCGACCGACTTGGATCAAGCCTTCGCGATTGAGCAAGATGGCGATGATCTCGTACTCTACTATGCGCTCGCGGATGTGAGCGTTTTTGTACCTTCTGGCGGTGCGATCGAAGAAGAAGCTTGGCAAAGAGGTGTGACGATTTACGGACTCGCTGAAAAAATCCCTTTGTACCCCAAGGTCATTTCGCAGTCTGCTGCAAGCCTACTCCCGGATGGGCCACGTCCGGCTGTTTTGGCGGTCGTTTCGATTCGGCCCGACGGGAAGGTCAAGCTTCGGAGCATGGATCGGGTGGTATGTGCTAGCCGAGCCAAGCTAGCCTACGACCGAGTCGATCTAAGTAAGATTGCATACGTCGAGGATTTTGCCAAGCGCATGTGGGCAGATGAAGTCGCCCGTGGCGCACTGAGGGTTGAATTCCCACAACAAGAGGTCATATGCGATGAGTCTGCTCCGGGTGGTGTACGACTCGTGCTGCGTGCCCGAGTGTTTTCGGAATGGGTCAACTCGACACTTTCGTTGGCGGTCAATATGGCTATTGGTTCGCTATTTCAGGAGGCTCGCGCAGGATTGTTTCGGGTTATGGACGAGCCTGACCGACTCGCAATCGAATCGTTGCGGAGGGCTGCGCATGCGCTCGGTATTGCCTGGGCGTCGAACGAGTCATTGCGAGACCTTCAGCGTTCCATGGATCCACAGAACTTCAGTCATCAACGGTTTCTGATCGACGCGCGCCGAGCGGGCGGGCGCGCCCGATACGCCGTTTACGACAGCCAAAAGCCACCATGGCATTCCGCCATCGCTGCAACTTATGCCCATGCGACTGCTCCTATGCGTCGACTCGCAGATCGATACGTACTCGACCTTGCCTACTTGCTTGCAAATAGACTTACCGTTCCGAAGTCGTTGACAGACCAACTGGCTAGACTACCGGCGGTCATGGAGCGGTACGAAGGACGAGCATCGAATGTCGACCGCGCCGTGGTTGATCTATTGGAGGCCGTTTCGCTCCAACATCGAGTCGGCGAAATACTCGATGCCGAAGTCATCGATGCGGCAAACGGAATCGTGCAAACACGCGACTCGGCGATCCGTGCGAGAGCGACGCAACTCCCGAAGGTAGAAAACGGAGCATCGGTGCGAGTGCGTATCGATGTCGCAGACCCATCCACACGCAATGTGCGCCTGACCGCTGTGAGCTGAGCGCATTTGGAGTGCGGAAATTCATTTCCGCTATTCGATGGCACTCCGGCAGGTTTTTCGCTTTTCCTCCACGCGGTCGATTGCTGTCATTAAACTTGCGTCGTCGAGACAGACTTCGCTGGAACGCAACGCACAGCAGCGAGTCGAAGCAGGACTCTACGCGGACTCCGAGGACTTTGTATTGAAACCATGTTAAACTCCTGAAAATTTTCCATTTTGGACATCGCTGTCGAGCGAATCGCCTGCGATCCAACCGCTCATCATGACCATCGGCATGCCGGGGCCTGGATGGGCAGCACCACCGGCCAAGTAAAGTCCCTTTAGATCGCGGGAGCGATTGGCCGGCTTGAACGCCCCAAGGAACCGACCGTGGCTAGCGAGTCCGTAAATAGCACCGTTCAAAACCCGATACCGCTTATGAATGCCTTCTGGCGTCAACGAGTTTTCAGATACGATTCGATCGCGAATGCCCTTCATTCCAGCCGTGTTTTCTAATTTATCCAAGATCACCTCGCGGTAGGCTGGTAACATCTTCGACCAATCATGGTCGGGTCTCAAATAGGGAGTATGGACCAGGATGTAAAGCGCCTCTCCCCCAGGCGGTGCAACTTGTGGTTCGGTCGACGCCGGAGCGCAGACGTATGCTGTAGGGTCGGGAGCTGGTTTTCCCTGTTTGTAAATGTAGTCAAACTCTTCGTGCGGATCTTTGGAAAAGACGAAGTTGTGATGCAAGATATGTTCGTATCGTTCCTTCAATCCAAGATAGAGAACGACGCCGGAGCATGCTGGTTCGTAGCTCCGTCTCTTTTCAAACTTTTTGTCGGTGGCTGAACCCTTCATCAATTCGCGGTGGGTACGTACGGCATCGCAATTCGAAACAACTGCATCAAATTCGTACTTCTCTCCAGATGTCGTGGTAACACCACGCACGGACTTACCGTCGGAATCGATCGATGCGACATCGACTTGCGTTTTAATTTCCACACCCAATTCACGAGCCAGCTTCGACAGGGCTTCGGGCACCGAACGGGTACCGCCGATGGGATACCAAACGCCTTCTTCGGTCTGCATGTGCGCGATACCGCACAAAACAGCCGGCGAGGCTTCGGGTGAGGAACCGACATACTGAGTGAAGTGGTCTATCATCTGGGCAGCTCTGGCGTCTGGAACACACGAACGGACCAAGCCTGAAACCGAGCGGCCCATTCGCAGGCTTAACACATCCTTGAGGACGGTGGCTGAGAACGCGCCACCCACCTCCATGGTGTCCGAGATTCCCCCAACACTTCTCCAGAAGAAAAATTTGTCGGACACTTCATGCAGCCGTTTCGAGATCTGCATGAACCGTTCGTAGCCTTGGCCAACATTGGGGTTTGGCGAAAACCTTTCCAAGTTTGCTTTCATCTTGGCGAGGTTCGGAACGAGATCCAAAACACCGCCGTCGTCAAAAAAACAACGCCATTGCGGATCCAGCGCGACCAAATCCATGTAGTCTTCCAATTTGCGATTGGCCTCACCAAAAATACGATGCAGAACCGATGGCAGGGTCAAAATGGTCGGTCCCATGTCGAACCTGAAACCGTCCTGTTGAAGCACAGCCGCTTTGCCGCCAACCCATTCGTTCTTTTCCAAAAGCGTCACTTTGTGGCCTCGAGAGGCAAGTGTGCATGCGGCTGCGAGACCGGCAAGTCCTCCGCCAATCACTCCAACATTCAAGACACCGGCGGACCGTTCAATCATGAAATTCTCGATTCTATTTAGGATTTAGGGTGTTTTTTCCTGCGAATTTCGGTCGCTTTTGACCGATGGTTTTCGCTGGTTCATGGCGGCTTTGACGGTTTGCAATAGACCTTGCAGTCTGGCTTTTAGGTTTTGGTGGTGGCTGAATTGTAGCAAGCCGTCTAGTAATTCCTCATCGGCCGGTTCGGGCAGCTTTGCATGAGGCAACCATGCCCCTAACCGAGTCGAAACAACCTTGGGAAAAGTCATCTCCAAGAGACCTTCGTTGCCGCGCGTTACTCCAAAGCCACTTTCGCCTCGACCGCCAAATGGCAGCCTTGGGTCGGCGGTCGGAACGACGATGTCGTTGATAGTAATAAATCCAGCCGATACGAAGCGAACGATTCGAAGGGCATCTTCGATCGGGCCAAAGATGGAGGCAGTCAGCGCAAAGGGGCAGCGAGAATCTGCTCGTAGGGCATCCGACCAGTCCTCCACTGGAATAATCATGGCGAGTGGAGCAAATAGGTCGGACGAACACAACTGCATTTCCGCCGTCACATCCGTCAAAACGAGGTGACCGCAAACAACCGATTTCGAAGGTTCGTTGGCGACTGCAAGTACATTGCGCCGAGGCTCACCCGAAAAAACGCGAGCTCCCTTTCGGATGGCGTCTTCGACACCGTCCCATACTTGACGGTAGGTCTGCAATGAAAGCTTGGTTGTCCAGTTTTTTTGCCGGGGATTATCAAGCCGTTGTTGCAGTAATCGATGAAACACCTCAGTAGACTTTTTGGGCACAAAAACTCGACGAGGGGCCATGCAAGTCGCCCCACCATTTAGCCGGAGACCAAAAACCAACAGGTCGCAAACGCGGTGCATATCAGCCCCAGGCAGCACATACATGGCATCGCAGCCACTCAGCTCCATGACCGACGGGGTGAGGCTTTCGGCCAATGAATGCAATACCTTTCGGCCGGATCGGCTGCTGCCTGTCATGATGACTTTGTCGACACCCAGCTCGATAGCTTGCTGAGCCGATTCGACTGAACCGTCCAGCAATACGATGAGTTCGGCCGGAACTCCAGCCCGAATCAATAGACTGACCAGCAGGTAGGACACACGGTCGCAGCCTGGCGCGGGTTTCAAGACGACGGCGTTTCCTGCGGCCAAGGCATGAAGAATTTGCACCCCAGGCAAGAATAGCGGGTAGTTCCAGGTACCGATAATCATCACAAGTCCGAGTGGCACGCGATGCACGGTTGACCGTAACCGCCCAAGCCATAGAGGTGACCCGCCCCCGTCAAGGTATCTCGGTGCCAAAATCCGTTTGGCCCTCTTGTGGAGCCACTTAGCAGCATCTGCCAGCGGCATCAACTCCGAGGTTATCGTTTCGCGAAAGTCCTGCCGAGATTCTGTTTCAATGGCATCGGCGATGAGATGCCGCGACTCCACAAGTAGAGTCCGTAGCTTGGAAAGGACCGCGGTTCTATCCGCAATCTTCCGCTGGCTCCATGCGAGTTGCGCCTGATAAGCCTTCTCAAAATCCGCCTCCATTTTCGTTTTTGAAGAGTCTGCTACGCTTGCACTGGAAATGACGGACATATTCATGTTGCACGCCCCTGGCTTAAGAGACCGTCCGGTTTATTCTCAGGGATTTTCAACGAAAGTTATCCTCCCTCCGGAAATCGTCCGGTTTAGGGTGTTGTATTGCTCGACCCTCCCGGGGCTCGTTGTGAAGCATTTTCGTCCGATCGGAGCTTGCCTCCGACGCGTCCGATCGGAGAGCTTGCCTCCAACGCGTCCGGTCGGAGCTTGCCTCCGACGGACGCCGTTTTGGCGTACTAAATGTTCTGCTCAATCCTGAAATTACTTCACTTCGCTCCCGCCTCGACCGCCTATGGCGGTCGCGGCGGGAGCGAAGTGCGGCTGATAGCGAGCAACGTAGGACGCCAAAACAAGGTTGAGAGGAGGCAAGCTCCCGCTCAACCTCAGCGAATTCTCCCGCACAACCTCAGCGAATTCTCCCGCTCAACCTTAGCGAATTGTTGGTGAAAATACTTCATCGCGTTGCTCCCTCGGGGAGGGTCGGCCAAACGGTGGGGAGGGTGAACTGATTTAATCAAGTGTTTCTCGCACTTGACCCTCCCCTCGCTTCATGAGACCCTCCCGGGAGGAGGGTTGCTCATCCCCCGAGCTAAACTCGGGGGGCATTCGCACGCCGTCGGCGTATGCCGAGGGTTCTGACTCTAGAACAAACCTAAAAGCCACCGGGTTGGCCGGCTTTCACACCGGCTGCAATGGCTTTCATTACGCCATCTTCCAAGGATAGGCGAACGATTATGCCGCGATCGATCGACTGGCTTTCGACAAGAATGCGATCATTTCCTACGACGGCCGCATTCAACATGGCTTCGGAAATCGGCGTCGCCTCAATCTTCTGAATGTAATTCAGCAACTGAGACACAACCAAACGCATCTTGACCATTTCAGCGGGAGCGGTCGGCTTGGCCAAGGATCGATCGATGGCGCTCTTGACGCTAGCGTCGCAGTTCTTTCCAACCGCGATATGAACCGCCTTGGGGCCGGTCGCAATCGCCATGGTGACAGAGTTGCCAAACACCTTTTTTGCGGCTTCTGCTGCATTGGGTGGTAGGGGAACCGAAACGCTGTGGAGGTTGAACCCAGCATGCTTTCCTGAGTTGATTTTGAATTGGACTGGCGCTTTTTCCTTAGCTAGTTCCATTGAGATCTCACTGGCGAGAGATTCGATCTTGGAACCGTCGGCAACCGAAACACTAGCCACGATGTTTAAATCGCTTTCGACACTGATATCAACAGCGGATTCCAATTTTCCAAGCTTGGCACTTTCCATCAAAATATCGACGGCTTTTTCAATCAGCTCTTTCGCTTTGGCGGCCGATTCAGGATTCCTGGCACCTTCGTCGATAGACTTGAACGCGGCTTTGAGCGATCCATCCAGAGCCTTTTCCAGTTGAGCAATTTCTTCTGGTGCGACAAGTTGGAAAGTTTGCAAAGCCATCATCGAAGCGTCCTGAGGGACACCTGCGACGGTGGTCTTGCTGGCCTTCGTTTTCTCGACTTGCTTGGCGTATTTTGAATCGGCGACGAATTGGGAGCCGAAGTCCAAAATGGTCCGCTTCTCTTGCTTGTTGATCGCCAAACCGATGACCAGCTTTTCCGTCCCTTCGATCCCTTCTTGCATCTGCGCAATCATTTGTTCGGAAGTCGCACGAGCGGATTCCGCATCGTCAGGGGCAAGGTTGGCGCGTTGTGCGGCCATTCCTTGTTCCAATCCCGCTTGCATTTGTCCGACGATGAAGTCGATGACCTCCTCCGGAATGTTTTGCGGGTTGACTTGAACGCGAACGTCGTACTTTTGAATCATCTTGACGAGTACATCACCCATGTTTTCGGCGACATCGGCCAGTGCTTCTTCGGATTGTGCGACATAAAGCCATTTGCCAATTTTTTTGGCGTAAATCGTATTCCCAATACTGAATTCATAGAGCCCGTTACCTAAATCGTTGGGCTCGCCGACAACCGCGCTTAGCTGGTCGAAGAATTGCTCGAGATCGTCGATAGGCAAACATCCGACCGGTGCAGGTTGGCCACTCTCGTCGAGATTTACGAAAACACCGAATGGACGAGTCCTGTCAAGACCGCCTGCGAATTGATTCAATGTTGTGGAAACAATTCCAGCCCCAGCGCCTGCCCCAACCATGCGCGCAACATGCTGAATATTGGGCAGGAGGGAATCAATCGCGTTAATCGCAACAACAACGACGGCGCCGTCTTCGGATTTCTCGGCCACTGCGGCGTCTGCTTTGGATGCGGCAGTCTTTCCCTGTGCCTGGCATTGGCCTGGTGAATTCAATGTCGCCAACCCAAGGGTGGCCGTACATACTGCTGCGGATAACCATCTAAATTTCATGAACAAGACTCCATTGACTCGAAATTGATTGACTTTGGGCTAGAACATTTCGCGGCAAACCACCCAACCTTGGCATAAATTAACGGATTGCTTACGAATAAGCGGCTAGTTATAGACGATCTGCTGCTGACCGTAGATAGGAGTTTTCAAGCAACCGTCTTAAAACAACGCTCAAATCCATTGTCGCCTTTCGCTCCGCGAAAGTGCGCCCCGTTATCGCACTTTCGCGGAGCGAAAGGCGACATAAGAGCCAAAAGGAACTATACCTGGCATCGTTCTCGACTATCGTTCCCGACTATCGTTCCCGACTATCGCTCTCGACTATCGCTCTCGAAAAACGATTCGACCTTTGGTCAGGTCATAAGGCGACAGCTCAACGCGAACTTTGTCCCCAGGCACAATACGGATGAAATTCTTGCGCATTTTTCCGGCGACGTGAGCCAATACCTCAGAACCCGTTTCCAATTGGACTCGAAAACGTGTATTGGCGAGGGCTTGCGTTACCGTTCCCTCAACTTCAAATGCTTCTTCTTTTTTGGCCATAAAGTTTGGTTAAGTGATTCCTTCAAGCATCTTCAACGTGAAATTTCGACTTACAAAGCTAGGGAATCCCGCTCCGCACCTCTTTTCTAAGGACTATTTATAGGCTAGGCAAGGCGGAATCGTCCACTGCCAAAGTGCTAGAATCGAGCTCTTTTCTAGGATAATTGCCTCGAATTGCATTGTGATACCCGCGTCTTGCTATCCCACCCGCGAGAGTCGGCGATGACTTCCTAACCTAAGTTTTTCGACTATTCTCACTCACTGATCTATTATTCGCCGAACATGTTCGCTAGCCGCTCTTCCGCTTAATGACAACACCGCTCTATAGCTCCTACATCTATTTTTCATGTCAACATGGTGCGGAAGCGACCATCAAAGCCCAACTTTGCGAACCCGAAGGTCCTTATCGCTTGGCCTATTCGCAAAAGGGTTTTGTCACCCTCAAATCCGATTTGGACACGCCTGCGTGGTCTCGGGCTCTACCGCAGTTCCCTCTGATTCGAGCCTGCGGTCACGCGTTGGGCAAATTCGACGGCGACAGTTCCACCGAACTCATTGAGCAGATCCTTGAGAAGTACATTGCGACCGATTGGGAATGCTTGCACATTTGGCAGCGGGATGTGGCGCAACCCGGCTGGAACGGATTCGAACCAGGAAGGTCCCTGCTGGCCGACTCGATAGCAGATCAGTTCCGAAAAGCTCTTTCCGAACGCAACGATCCTAGATCCCCGTCCGTCAACACGATCGCCAGTGTCGGCACAAAACTTTTGGAAGTCATCCTATTGGAGCCTAACAAATGGTGGGTCGCGGCCAAACCAGTTCAAACCGAAGCCGACGGTTGGCCAGGCGGTGTTTACGCCGTTGCGATACCCGAAAACATGATCAGTCGAGCATACTTGAAGATTGCCGAAGCGATTCCGTGGAGTCGTTTGCCTTTTCGTGCTGGGGACCGAGTTGTAGAAATTGGCTCGTCGCCTGGTGGGGCTTGCCAGAGACTCCTTGACCTGGGGGCTCAAGTCGTTGGTATTGACCCTGCCGACATGGACGAAGCCATCGCTGGTAATCCGCGATTTGAACACTGGCGATCCAAGTCCCAGCAAGTGAAACGAAGACTCTTCAAGACATTTCGTTACTTGATCTGCGATGCGAATGTCGCTCCAAACTACACGCTTGACACGGTAGAAGCGATCGTGACCTATCCGACCTCCAAATTCAAGGGGTTGATTCTTACGATCAAGCTGTCCACTTGGGAGCACGCCAAGGAAATCCCGCAACACATCGAACGGGTCAAGTCCTGGGGTTTCGATCGTGTCGAAGCTAGGCAATTGGCGCACAACCGTCGGGAGTACTGCCTCGTTGCAGAACGAACCGCTGAATAGCCGAGTTCCAGAGACGACATGATCGGCCAGCGAAGTCCACGTTTTTGTTTCAAGATTTGAAACGGCGATTAAGTCACTTAAGGCCAGTACTGTTTGATCTTTTTCTTTAGAAACGTCGCGCTGCGTTGCAATTGTTCGATGCCGTCGACTCCGTCTTCAATACTAATCCAGCCGTCAAAGCCAACACGTTGCAACTCGCCAAGGATAGCATCGTAATCGTTTAGGCCTTGCCCAATCTCACCGTGCCGCAATCGCTTAGCATAGCCTGCGGCTCCATCCTCTTCGCGACGCAAATCTTCAAGTGTTCCTTCAATGAGGTATCGATCGCTTGCGTGCATGGTCACCACTCGATGCGAAACTCGTTTTAGCAGCTCGATCGGATCGTCACCTGCAATATAGGCATTGCTTGGGTCGTAGTTGACGCCAAACGAGGGGTGATCGATTGCGTCTACCAACGAGCAGAACACATCCATTTTTTGCGCAAACTCCGGGTACTCCCAAAAATCATCTTTGTAGTGATTCTCCAAAATCAATGTCACGCCGTTTTGAACGGCGTGCGGCAAACACGCTTGGATACAATCAGCCGCTAACCGTACTCCCTGTTCGCTAGTCAATTCCGGTCTCCGCTGTCCGCTCAAAACACGACAGTAACTGCCACCCAAAGCGGCCGTCATATCGATCCAACGCTTCTGCTTGTCCATTTCACGATTTCGAAAAGCTACGTCAGGATGGGTGAAATCGGGGGAGCAGCACATCATGGGTATTGACATTCCCATCGACTCAACCTGTTTTCGAAACAAGGGCCACATGGCTGTGTTGGACATCTCCAGGAAGCCAGCATAAAACTCGAGACCATCAATCTCTAAGGTTTTAGCTAGTTCAAACCATTGGACCAGCTTCATCGAGCCGTCTTTGCAGAGTGCTTGCATGTATGCTTTAGGAAACGCAGCGAGTTTAGGCATTGAGTGATCTCGAACGGATAGGATTGGAAGCATCGTGTTGAAAATGTGTTGAGAATGCGTCCAGCCTGCCGTCTACTATTCCTAGGCTGGAAGTCTATTTATACCATACAATATGGAAGTCATTCTTTAGGCCAATGGCCCTGCAATTTGCAAAAGCCCAGGCCAACGCCTCATGGCCGAATCCATTCAAGTACTTCTCTGTTCTGTCCAGTTGTGTGATGACAATATGGACGGCCATTGTTCTACAATGAGGTCTGCTCGAAATTTGGCCCCGCTACAGGTAGAACGACATGAAATCACGGACCCAACTCTATTTGGCAACTTGCATATGCGTCTTGATCCAACTGCCAGCAATTGCTGCCGATCGATTTGACGTTGTCGTCTATGGGGGTACCAGCGCCGGCGTCACAGCCGCAGTCCAATGCTCGCGGATGGGCAAGTCGGTCTTGCTCGTCGAGCCTACGCAGTTCCTAGGTGGACTTACGACAGGCGGGCTAGGTGCGACGGATATCGGCAACAAGCGAGCCATCGGCGGTTTGTCTCGCGAGTTCTACCAACGGATTTATCAAAAGTATCTTGAGCCGGATCGTTGGACGCGCGAGTCGCGAGAATCGTACTTCAAGGCCCGAGCCAAGAACGAAGATACGATGTGGACCTTTGAACCGAGCGTGGCAACCGTAGTGATCAACGACATGATTGCCGAGGCAAAAGTGCCTGTTGTCTTGGGCGTTCGTTTGGATCTAAAAAAGGGTGTCATTAAAGACGGAACTCGAATCACGAGAATCGTTATGGAGAACGGCCGTGCGTTGGAAGGAAGTGTATTTATCGATGCGACCTACGAAGGGGACCTCATGGCCAAAGCCGGGGTTAGCTACCATGTCGGTCGCGAGTCCAATGACACGTATGGCGAAACCATCAACGGCCTGCAGATGCTTGGAACGATTCACCATCAATTTGTGAAACCAGTCGATCCCTTCGTTACGCCGGGGGACCGATTGAGTGGACTTCTACCAGGTGTCACGCCGTTGCCCAAAGGCAAAGACGGAGATGAAGACCATCGTATCCAGGCATACAACTTCCGCCTATGCACCACCGACTTTGCCGATAATCGTCGACCTTGGCCAAAGCCCGCGGATTACGATGAACTCCGCTTTGAGTTGCTTTTGCGCAACTTCGAGGCCGGTGACCATCGCGTTCCATGGCACCCGCTTTGGATGCCGAATCGAAAGACCGACACGAATAACAATTTCGCATTCAGTACCGACAATATTGGAATGAACTACGAATATCCCGAAGGCGACTACGCCGTACGCGAAAGGATTTGGAAGGAACATGAGCAATACACCAAGGGACTGATGTGGACCCTGGCCAATCATCCACGCGTGCCCAAGAGCGTTCGCCAAGAATTCAATCGGTTAGCCTTGGCCAAGGACGAGTTTGTCGACAATGACAACTGGCCCCGACAGCTATATGTGCGTGAAGCACGTCGGATGGTATCGGAATACGTGATGAGCGAAAAGAACTGCAAACGATTCGAGGTTGTGGAGGATAGCGTTGGGATGGGCGCTTACAACATGGACAGCCACAACACGCAACGCTACGTTTCCAACGACGGGTTTGCACGCAACGAAGGAGACATTCAAATAGGTACGCGACCTTATCCAATAAGCTATCGCAGCATCCGACCCAAAGCAGATCAATGCACCAATCTGCTGGTTCCTGTTTGCTTGGCAGCTAGCCACATTTCCTATGGAAGTATTCGCATGGAACCCGTCTTCATGGTCATGGGGCAGAGCGCCGCGACGGCTGCGGTTCATTCGATCGATGAACAAACAACCGTTCAAGGAATCGATTCCAAAAAACTGAAAGCGCAATTGCTGAAAGACGGCCAAGTGCTGGACTTTGAATAAGACAACCTTTTTGGTCGATCAAAAAAAGTCAGAGGCTGGCCTAACGCGAAAAAGAAAAGAGATAGTGCCTAAGAACGCTCCTAACCCTGAGGTTTTTTGCCCCTCACCCAATTTCGAAAAAAAACACCAAAAAACTCGAAACTTCCGATTTTGCAAAAACCAAGGGAATTGCAACGGAATCGTTCAGTCCAAATCGTTAGACAGGTCAATGCGACCCCCTCTTTGGAGGTGCTCCTTTGTATTAATGGCGGAATTTTAGAGACAAAAGGGTTGAGTAAACGATTAGAATACTGAATACTGAATGCGTTCGGGGCTGCTTCATTCTTCTCTCTTGCAACGGCGGCCAACCGAGCGAATAGGTACGTAGAGTTTTTGATTCCTTTTTTTGAGAGGTGTTTAGGTATGAGAAAGTTCCATACGCGTGGAGCCCGGTCGGCGTTCACGTTAGTTGAACTGCTGGTCGTTATTGCGATCATCGGTATTTTGGTTGGCTTGTTGTTGCCGGCTGTTCAAGCCGCTCGTGAAGCTGCACGACGAATGCAGTGCACCAATAATTTGAAGCAATTGGGATTGGCCCTTCACAATTTCGAGAGCGCCAACAAGAAACTGCCCCCAGGATATTTGGGAAGCCCTGGCGGAGCTGTGTACACAACAACAGCCTCCACCGCCTATGGCGTGCAATGGGTTGGGCACTTGGTCTATTTGTTCCCGTATTTTGAGCAGTCGTCCGTCCACGCGCCGTTTGCAAATTGGCGCAATTTAGATCCAAAAGCGGTACCAACCGGCAACACGACGAACGACGGCGAGAAGTTTCTATTTTGGACAAGTGGAGCCACGGGATACGACGGAGATCCGAGTGACATCGACACCCTTTGGGATTTTCAGCAGTACCGTCTCAGCACTCTCCTGTGCCCGACCGACGATGCTTATTCGAATACCGCTGCGACCATGATGATTCTCCATACTTGGGGAACAACGAATACTGGTACGGTTGGTGGTAGTGGATACGGACTGCCGTTCGGCTCAACCATGGGACGTACGAACTACCTAGGAAATGCTGGGCGTTTGGGAACAACCCTATCGCCAGCTTGGAATGCTTGGATCGGTCCTTTTGGAAACCGCACCAATTACAGGCTTGCTGATCTGACCGATGGAACGACGAACGTTATGCTTTTTGGCGAAGCGACCGGCGTTTGGACCAACGACGCAAAACCTACTGGACGAACTTGGTCGTACGGCTGGACCATCGGACCGATGCCAACGGCCTGGGGTTTAGGTGGAACCAATCCTTACGTTTATTACAAGTATAACAGTCTCCATACTGGAATCATCAACGTTGCGATGGCGGATGGTTCCGTACGGAATCTCTCGAACTCCATTAACAACACCACGTATCAATGGATGTCGGCGATGCAAGATGGCAATGTTGCCAATTTAGACAACTAATTTTACTACAAAGAAAGTTGTGAATACTCCATGAAGAAACTGTGTTTGATCTTGTTGGGCTGCGGATTGATAGGTTGCGGAGCAAGTGCGACCTCGTCCATTCCATCCGATTACAGCAAAAGTAAACAACCCGCCAAGGTACCCGACGTGATGGGCAGCGGCGCTCCAGGTGCGCCAGGAGCACCAGCGTCACCACCGGCTCCTTCGTTAAATCCTTAGTCGGATTCTACCGGGCGGGGACCGCCATGACAAACTTGTACCATCGTTGCTTAACGGTTCGGTCAAGCTGAAATATGATTAGGCTGCCACTTGTGGCAGCCTAATTTTTTGAAGTTACTTGAACTTTCTAGAATGGATTTTTGGGTACGGATTTATCACCCGAACTCCTAAAGTTCGGTCGAACTCGATGGCCTTAGAAAACGGAGTTTCTTCCGAATATTTTAGAAATTAACGAATAAAGTCTTTGTGGCCAACCAACGTACTGATTACATTTAAGAATTCGCCTACGTCTCTTTTTCCCGTCTATGTCATTTGGATGATTCAATGCATCAAAAATGCCTTAAAATCTTAGGATTCCTGGTTTGCGCGGCGGTTATTCAAGCCTCCGTCAACGCTTCGATCATCGTGAGTTATAAAGATATCACGGTCAATAACGGTCCCACGACGTTCGAGGTCTACGCATCTGCAAATGCGGGAACTCAACTCGTTGGAGGTTACGGATTCATTCTCGCTATCAACAATTCGCCTACCGGTCTTGCTGCAACTCAGGTTGTACCCGTGGCGGTTTCAGTGGGCACGACGGATACAAAATGGTCTGGTCTGTTTCGTCCGGTGGGCGGCCCTGTAATCTCTGGTAACACAGTAAAGTTTCAGGGTGGTGGCCCACCAACGGGAGGGTTGAATCTAGATCCCTATAATGTTTCGATTGGAACGGGGCAGTCTACGAATACGCTTCTCGGGACTGTTAGTTTTGTTTCAAATTTCGGGACCGTTTACACGATCTCTTCGAGCTTGACTTCTACGCTTCGAACGGATTTGATTGGTAACGGAGATGGCTTTCTCAGTGTCGTTAATGCTCCGGATGGTCTGGGCGGGGTCGCCTCACCCGTCGGTTCGTCTTTTAATGCGTTTGCCATTACAGCCGTGCCCGAGCCGTCCACTATGGCTTTAGTCGGTCTAGCCATAGGTGGCTTCGGCTTAAAGAGATTTCGGTCGCGTCGAAAGCGATAAAAGTAAACAGTGTGCAATGATTAGAACCCTCCTAGGCTTTGAATTTATTGAATTGCCCCAAAGTAGCAGGCACACTCCGTGTGCCGTAGCCAAAAAAACCAAAGGTTTTTGACCTGCGGACGGCACATGGAATGTGCCTACTACTTTTTACGCCCAGCCTATCAACGTAATGCGGGACATTTGACGACAAGTCACCAGACGCGAAACAGACTTTCCAGTTTTGTTTTCCCGAGCTTCTTCAGCATTGCGATGTTCCTCGGGTATATCGATTCCACATCGTGGAAAGACTCCACCGCGCGAGTGACACTCTCTTCTCGCAACAAATGCAACATTGGAAATGGCGAACGATTGGTGTAGTTCGTTACGTCATCGATGTTGGTTCCTGCAAATTGATACAAGGGATGAAAGCTCGCAACTTGCACCACGCCAGCCAGTTCCAAGGCGTCAATGGCTAGATCACACACCGCTAGGAAATCGTTGTATTCAAGAAATTCCTCCAGCACTGCAGGATGGATCAGCAACGTAGACTCGATGTGCTCAGGGGCTGCCGCGACCAACAAACTCAGCTCGCGTTTCAAATCGTTCAGCAGCGCTGTACTTTCGCGAGCGGTGCTAACTACAAATCGGATCTGATTTTTGACGTGAATCGCTTTCGCAAACGGACAGAGGTTGAGTCCGATGACCACGTTTTCAAGCCACGCAATGGTCGCGGCGATCACGCTTTCCTCTGTGAGTTTATCTACCGAATTGCTCATTTGGGCAGAAATTCCAAATTAAAGTTTCTGCCGCCCGCTGAGCGCATCGGCAAGGATTTCTTTGTTGGTGAATTCGAGGACGCTACCGCTGGTGACGCCGCGGGCCAACCGCGTCAGTTCGATCGGAAACTCATCGAGTTGGTTCGAAATAAAAAGGGCGGTTCCATCCCCCTCGACGTTCGGGTTGGTGGCCATGATCGCTTCCGTAAAGTTTCCATTCCGAACTCGTTCCACGAGTGCGTCGATGGTAAGTTGATCGGGCCCGATTCCTTCTAACGGAGCAATCCTTCCCAGCAATACGTGATAAAGTCCTTTGAAAACCCCCGACTGCTCCAATGCGATCAAATCTCGCGGCTGTTCTACAATGCATAACAGCGACGAATCGCGACGCGAATCCATGCATATCCCGCACAATTCTCCCTCAGACAAATTGTAGCAAACCGAGCAATAACGAACGTTTTCTCGGACGCGACGGATGGCGTCCGACAGGGCAAATGCCTCGGATTCATGCACTCTCAGCAAGTGGTAGGCCAGCCGCTCCGCTGTCTTTCGACCAATGCCAGGCAATCTGCCTAATTGATCGATTAATTCGGTGACTGAATGTGATATCTCGCTCATGTGGCTAATAGTTCTCCTTGGTATCTTTCGAGCCTGTTGATAACATATCACAAGCGGTTTTGAACGCTAAGTTGATTTTGCCTGATCCCTCGCTTTTCCCCGGTTGCTATGTCCGTCCTGTTGCAAATTAGAAATGCCTCCAAACACTACGGTGACCAGATTTTGATGGAAGATGCGGAATGCACCATCATGAGCGATACCAAAGTCGGATTCGTTGGCCGAAACGGGGCAGGCAAATCCACCCTGCTCCGATGCATTCTCGGGGACGAAGAGCTCGACACCGGGCAGATTATTAAACACCCGAAACTCAACATAGGTTACCTGCGCCAACACGATCCATTTCTACCTGGCGAAACGTCCCTCGAATTCATGATGCGGGATAGTGGCCAACCCGACTGGAAATGCGGCGAAGTGGGTGGCCAGTTCGAACTAAAAGGAAAATACCTCGATGGCCCCGTTGGCGAACTCTCCGGTGGTTGGCAAACACGCGTCAAGCTAGCTGCGTTGCTTCTACACGAACCCAACCTGTTGCTGCTGGACGAACCGACCAACTTCCTCGACTTGCGTACCCAGATCCTGTTAGAGCACTTTCTGCGCGATTTTCATGAAGCCTGCTTGATCGTTTCGCACGACCGGGCTTTCTTGACCGCAACCTGCGATGTGACGCTCGACTTGTCGATGGGCAAACTGACTATGTACCCTGGCAAGATCGATGACTTCCTCGTCTACCAACAGGAACTCAGCGAGCACGACCAACGAGTCAACTCCGCCAGCGAAGCAAAACGCAAACAGCTGCAAGAGTTCATCGACAAGAACCGTGCCCGCGCTAGCACCGCGACCCGCGCCAAGTCCAAGGAAAAAATGCTCGGCAAACTGGAGTTCCGGGAAGTGCAAGGCGAACAGGCTCGAGCAACGGTTCGTGCTCCGATGGTGGAACCTCGCAAGGGGCCAGCAGTCCGATGCAAGGCCCTTACTATCGGCTACGGTGACCATGCTATCGCCAAGGGGATAGACCTGGAAATCGAGCATGGTTCGCGAGCTGCCATCGTGGGTGACAACGGCCAAGGCAAGACGACGTTGCTGCGAACTTTGGTGCAATCGCTCCCTGCTTTGCACGGAGAAGTCAAATGGGGCTTCGGCTGTGAGATTGGTACTTACGCGCAGCACGTCTACAGCAGTTTGCCCGAACGCAAAACAGTGCTGGAATACCTTGAGTACGAAGCCATTCCAGGGACAAAGAACCAGACGATTCTGGATGTCGCCGGAGCCATGCTGTTTCGCGGCAGCGCCGTTAAGAAGAAGATTCCTGTCTTAAGTGGTGGCGAGCGGGCTCGACTTTGCATGGCCGCGCTTTTGCTGAGCAAATGCAACATCTTGGTCCTGGACGAACCCGGTAATCACTTGGACGTCGAGACGGTCGAAGCCTTAGCCAATGCCCTTATCGAATACAAAGGGACCGTCATCTTCACCTCGCACGATCGTCACTTCATGAAGCGCGTGGCGTCAAGCATCGTCGAAGTCAAAGACGGCACGGTCGTGAACTACCGAGGGGACTATGACTCGTATCTCTACATGGTCAACAAAGAAATCGACAACGTCGAGAGCGAACGAAAAGGGTCCAGTCCGAAATCCAACGACAAACCGGTAGCCAACGCGAAAGCCAAGGCACTCCCGCCTCCCAAAGATCGTGGACACACTTCACTGGCAATACCGAACCGCAAAGGGGGAAACGCCAACAAGAATGTCATCGAGGACGATCGGTCGGTCAAGCGAGAAGTCGGGCAACTTGAAAAGACGATTGCGAGACTCGACGCACAGAAGAAGGTACTGAACGATCAGCTCATGCAATCCACCGAAGCGATCGCGGCCATGAAATTGCATGAAGAGCTGACGAAGGTAACCACTGAATTGGAAACTGCGGAAATGCGTTGGGCGGAATTGCAAGAACAGATGGAAGCGTTTGAATCAACGTGAAAGCACAACGCGCGATGTAGTGATTTCAGTCGGCGGCCAATTGTCAAACCCCGTTCGGCAACGCGGTGAAGCATTTTCACCAGCAGTTCGCTTAGGTTGAGTGGGAGCTTGCCTCCCCTCAACCTTGTTTTGGCGTCCTACGAAGCTGCTCGCTAACCGCCTCACTCTGCACTCTGCCCCCGCCTCGACCGCCTTACGCGGTCGAGGCGGGGGCAGAGTGCGGTAATATAAGGTCCGAGGCGCACTTTTAGTACGCCAAAACGGCGTCCGTCGGAGGCAAGCTCCGATAACGGCGTCCGTCGGAGACGAGCTCCTATCGGACGGAAATGCTTCACAGCGTTGCCCAACCGCGTTGAACACGCCAAGCGATATTTTCAGCGACTATCTTAAAGCGGAAATGAATTTCCGCACTCCAAATGGTCTTGCCTTAAAGCAGGTCGTCTAGGTCATCTAGATTGATCGGCGCCTTCTTGTTTTGGGCTCCGTAAAACTTCGTGATATCGATCCCTTGTCGCTGCTCCTCTTCCAGGAACTTGAGCCGCTGCTCAAGCCGTTCAATCCGACGGTGCATTTGTGGAATCATCTCGATCGTCGTGTCTTGAATTTGTCGGCGAGGTACCGCCGGGTAGCCTAGGTGACGATGCATGGCCGCGAACAAGAAAAGGGGCTCTTTGCGGCGATTGGCGAAGGCTATTTTGCCCTCGCGTTCGCCAAACAAAATGGGGTACTCCGCTTCCGCGTCTTCCCCCAAATGACGTTTGCGATAGTGCACAAACTCCTCGCTACGACCATAGATCAAATCAGCGATCTCGACGATCCCCAACTGCTTGCGAACGATCAGGATCCAGTCTCGCCATTCGGGCGAATACAGCGGGTCGTCGCTCATCGCCTTCAGTCCTTGATCGTAGTTCAACCGGTTTCTACAGAGCACTTCAAATTGGTAGAAGAAAAAGCCTTGTCGGTTGTCGGATTTCGCTCGGTACTCGGATTCAAACCGAAGGACGTTGAGGGCGGTTTGGAAGTCGAATCGACCGCTGTCGAGTTCCGACTGCTCGACGACAAAAGTTTGGAATGGGGTGAAGTAATGACTTAGGCGCTTCATGCCTTCGGCGAGAATTCCACAGTGCTTGAGCTCGGTACAAAGAAAACCAATTGCCATCGGCAGTTTGGTAGTAGCCAGCACCTCGAACCGACATTGCTCCAAGAGATCTTGGAGCGTCATGTCTTGACCTAATCGTTCCGCGAGAACTCGAAAAAGGTAAGCTTGTTCGATAAACTCTTCGCGAGGCAGCATGCTTTAGTGTGCTGCGGTAGGAACGACCCAAACCTTGAGTTCGGTCGCAATCTCTTGGTGCATCTGAATTTTGACCGTGTACAGTCCCAGTTCCTTCAGAACACCTTCCAGTTTCACTTGGTCCGCCGCGATGTGATAGCCATTGGCTTTCAGAGCTGCGACGATTTCGGTGGCGCCGACGCTGCCGTAGAGGTGCCCTTCGTCGTTCGCGTTGGCTTCGACGTTGATAGACTGCTTGGAGATCTGGTCAGCCAGCGTACGAAGCGAAACAAGCCGTTGCTTCTCGATGTCGAGCAGTTTGGCACGATGCTTTTCCACCATTCGTTTGTGGTGATCGGTCGCGACAATGGCCAGTCCTTCGGGGATCAAGAAATTGTTAGCGTAGCCCGGCTTCACTTCCACAACTTGCCCCGACTTGCCCAAGTATTCTACATTTTGAATCAGCATCAATTGGATGCCGCCATTAGGTCCTTTGGGCAGTCGTGGGAATTGAGGGACTCGCTTTTTTTTGGTAGGTGCCATTTTATAACTTCGATCCGAAAAAAGTCATCGTGTTAGGGTGGTGATGGTTTATTGTTAAAAGGGCATGTCTTCGTTGACGTAGACATCTTCCCCAACCTCGGAAACGTGCATCTCGGAATTTCCTCCGGTGTGCATGGCTCCAGGCCCGTCGTGTGCGGAATCCACGAATCGTGTATTCCCTGTTTTCGCTTGTGATTTAGACTCTCCGTTTTTGCCGTCGGTCTTTCCGCCGAGCAATTGCATTCGGTCGACAATCACGTAAAGCTTGCTTCTCTTTTGGCCGTCTTTTTCCCAAGTGTCTTGTTTCAGACGACCTTCGACGAAAATCGGTGAGCCTTTGGACAGGTACTCACTAACGACTTCTGCGGTCCGCCCGAAAAAAGTCACATCGACAAACGATGTTTCATCAATCCATTCGCCGCTTGCATTCTTGCGTCGATCGTTGACGGCGATCGCATTTTGGCAAACCGCCATGCGGGTTGTAGTGTACCGCAGTTCAATATCTCTCGCTAAATTGCCAAGCAGAATAACTCTATTGTAGCTAGCCATGATGGACCCTCGACCAATGTTAAAACGATTGAGCTGCCCGCGAATGTCCTATTCGTCTTCAGACTCAAGATCTTCTTCATCGTCGGCACCCACGCCAACGCCTACCGCTTGTTTCTCTAGAACAACATCGATTGGCACCACTACCTTTTCTTGGGCGTGCGCGACCAAGGCATCGATGAGTCGTGGATCGATTCGGGTGAACATGAATCGAAGCAGACTTTCCTTTAGCTGGCAAGCGCGGTTCAATTCTTTGAGCTTGGACGTATCCAGCTTGAAGTACGCAAGCCAATACGTTCCCTTTTGATGCCCTTTGATCTGATAAGCAAGTCGTTGTTCAGCCCAAAGTCGGGTGACCAAGATTTCACCACCGACATCGCCGATCATGGACTCGACCGAACCCGCAACACCGCTTGCATAGTGATTGCTGTCGAAAAGGAACAAGCACTCGTAAATTCCGGTAACCAACGTATGAACTCCTGAAAACTGATCCAAATACTGGTGAATGAACCTGGGTGGTACTGTCTATTTTTATTTGTTTTTCGGCGGCGGCAAATCACGATTGAATTCGTTCATTGCCACGTCAATGCCATTGTTCAGCCAACTTGCAACTGCATTGACAGCCTTTAAAAGTCCATCATCAACAATCGCTCGTTCGGAGGTCGTGAATTTGCTTAAAACATAATCCGTTGTTTCCCAGTGCGACGGCGTTGGATCGATTCCGATCCTAAGCCTTGGAACATCCTGTGTTCCCAGGGATTGAATTATGTCATTAAGCCCTTTCTGGCCGCCGCTTGATCCCGATTTGCGAATCCTGAGTTTACCAAGTGGCAAACTCAAGTCATCGCAAATCACTAAAATATTTTGTGTTTCAATTTTGTAAAATCGAGCGAACTGTGCAACACATCGCCCACTGCAATTCATAAATGTCAGCGGCCAAACCAGGCAGACATCGCGTTGCCCAAGTCGACCTTTTGTATATTGCCCTTCGAATTTGGCCTGAACTCCGGGCGAACCCATTTTTGCAAGCAAACCGTTCAGGCATTCAAAACCAATATTGTGCCGGGTTCTTTCGTATTTTGAACCTGGATTCCCCAGCCCAACAACCATCGCCATTCCGGCATCCGCGATGGAATCAACCAAGGGACCGAATCCGCTCATTACGAAGCAGCTTCGGCCGCTTTTTCTTTGCGAATCAGCTCTGGCTCGGCAGTTCCGTCCGCACCATCTGCAGCAGCTTCGCCCGCGACGGTTGCAATCTGAACAATAACAACAGAACCAGGCGTTACCGCCACTGCACCATCAGGAAGGGTCAATTCGCTAACGTGAATCGACTGCCCAATACGCAAAGAACCTATCTCGCAAAGCAAATACTCAGGGATCTTCATTGCTGAGCAACGAACCTGAATTTCATGAGTGACAAAACGGAGTTGTCCGCCGACAGTCGTCTCACCGTGCAACCGAATCGGAAGGACGACTTCTACTTCTTCTGTTTGGGAAACTCTAGCAAAATCCACATGGATGATGTGATCGCCCATGTTGCTCCACTGGACCGAACGCAGCAGAGCTGTATCGGAAACATCGCCGGTCAAGGTAACCAACTTCGTCCCGTGCTTGATCAAGCTGTTAACGGTGTCCAACGACACGGTCAGGCAAATGTTTTCTTGTCCGTGCCCGTAGAGAATGGCTGGGATCAGCCCTTTTTCACGAATTTTAATCATGGCTCTCGAGCCGAGCACATCTCGCTTGGCCACTTCAATCGATTCAATCATTACTGCTGCGTTCCGCTGCTTCAAATATTCGGTTTCTTCGATGAGCCGAGAATCCGGCCCTTCAAAATCATGGGGAAGCCCAGAAGTATGACGAATTTGACTCTAGATGCAAGGGCAAATGTACTTGCCGTTTCTTGAGCGTCGCCTATGCTTTGTCGATGGCAAAAAAATCATCCCAGTTTGACTACATCGAACCTATTGGTGCAAGGATTTTGGTTCTAAAAGATGAGCCAAAGAGAGAAACCAAAGGTGGAATTGCACTACCGGACGCGTCGGAAATTCCGACTATTACGGGGAGGATTGTCACCATCAGTCGCCAGGTGGAGCATGATGAGAATGTACCATTGCGGCAATACGACAAAATCCTGTTCCATCCGAAAAACGCCATTCCGGTTGATTTCGAACCCGACAATCAACTTTATGTCGTACCCGTTGAGGACGTTGTCGCGGTTTTTCGCCGCAAACCGATGGAAAACGGTAAATCCCCTGACTAAGAGACTTCGATGCGGTATGGATAGCCAAAATTACCCATGTGGTGAATTGTGGCAAATGTCACTATTGACGCCCACCCCCTTCGTAAGGCGAGCTGAGGATATATTTTTACCGGGAGGGCGAGGCATCCATCAGAGCCTTGCCAAAATTGTCGCCTTTTGCTGCGCTAAAGTGCGTTCAGGAAGCGCACGGCGAGGTTCCTGCCGAGCCAAAACCAAGCTCGGCAGGAGCCTCGCCCTCCTGCATGTTGATTCGATGTGCCGCTCGACTCGCCCTGGAAGTCTTCGGATTTGCGTGCCGCTGATGGTGCTTGCTCTTTTCTTCGGAAATCCGATAGCACGTATCGCCGCTCAGGTGCAAAACCAAACCGATAACGCTGTTGTTGATAATAACTCATTTGTTCAGAAGCCTGTTGTCGAGGACCGTGAAAAGACCCTGATCGGCTCTGTACTTCGTGTTTCCTTCGAAGAGAATAAACAGCTTCGCAAAGTGACGGGCGAACTGGTCGCTCTGGACGCTACCCTAGGGCAATTGATTCTCGACGCGGATGGCCAATTAACCGCGATCGCCCCCAATGAACTCAAACGGATCGAGGAGTTGCCCGATCCGTTAGCGCCGACCTCCGCCAAAGACCTTGCGAAGAAGGTTCTCACGCTCTTGCCGCCAGGCTCTAAGTCGATTGTGACCGATCACTTTGTAGTTTGTTACAACACCTCGGATGTCTACGCTCGCTGGAACTCGGATCTCTACGAAAAGCTATATAAAGGTTTTTATCGATTCTGGAAGGAAAAGGGGGTCGAACTCAACGCGCCTCGATTTCCGCTCGTGGCGGTCATCTTCGAGACCAAAGCGGACTACATTCAGTTCGCTGCTAACGAATTCGCCGGTGCCCAGAATACCATCGGTTACTATCATCAATCGACCAATCGTTTAGCCTCCTACGATTTGACCGGTATCCAAGGCTTGATTCCTCCAAAAGCACAAGTCATGCGGGCAGAACTCATCAATCAAATTGTTTCGCGACCTGAGGGGGAGAGATTGATTGCCACGATCATTCACGAAGTATGTCATCAAATAGCGTTCAACAGTGGATTGCAGGTTCGATTGGGGGACAACCCGCTGTGGTTGAGTGAAGGTCTAGCCACGTTTTTTGAGTCTCCAGACTTGACAAGCCAAAATGGTTGGGCTGGCATTGGGAAACTGAATAAGCACAATTACGTGAATCTCGCCAACTACCTACCTTCGCGATCCAATGAATCGCTAGAGCTTCTATTGATGGACGACAATCGTTTGCGAAATGGCGAAACGATGTCCTCTAGCTATGCGGAAGCCTGGGGGCTCACCTACTATCTCATCAAAAGCAAGTCGAAGGATTTTGTGAAGTACTTGGACTGCCTTCGCAAGAAACCGCCCGGCAGTCGTTCAACGCCCAAGGAGCGCATCGAACTCTTTCGGGAATGCTTCGGCGATGACCTCAGGAAAGTCGACAGAGATTTCATCCGCTTGATGCAAAACCAAAACCTCCGTTGACAACGAGATGCTTAGGCAATCATCTGTCACTGTCATCTGTCACTGTCAACTGTCAACTGTCAACTGTCAACTGCCCACTGTTTAATGGAATCAACGAATCGCAAGCATCCCACCCACGAATTTTTGATGCGGGTTGCTGAGTTATTGCATCGGCATGGAACACCCTCCCATCGGCTTGAACGAGTCATGACCAAAGTGGCTCGTACGCTTGGATACGAGTGCGTTGTTCTTTATACGCCGACCGCACTGGTGGCATCGATCGGCAGTGGCGATGAGGAACGAACTTACTTGCGACGCGTCGATTCGGGAACCATCGATGCGGACAAGCTGATTCGATTTGACGATATTCTCGAGCGGTTGGAAGCGGGTGAAATCGATGTTCCCGAATCCGCATTGCGAATGGAGCAGGCAGCCTCCGCCGCGCCGCCGTACTCCTCGTTCTTCACGGCAATCATTTGTGGATTGGCGTGCGCTTCGATCGCGATCTTTTTTGGTGGCGGTTGGCCTGAAGTCTGCTTTGCTGGGGCTATCGGACTAGCGATTGCTGGCTTGGAGCTGATGCAAAGCCGACTTGGGTGGGAACATGGCTTGATTTTTCCTGTGGCTGGATTCTTTGCCGCTATCTGTTCGTTGGCTGCCGCACGTTGGATCTGTCCGCTGGACGACCGGCTGGTAACACTATCAGCATTGATCATCTTGCTACCAGGTCTCGCCATTACGACCTCGTTGATCGAACTAGCGGTCGGCCACTTGTCCGCCGGTGTCGCAAGACTTGCCGGCGCGAGCGCGACTCTGCTGACTCTTTTTCTTGGCGTTGCAATCGCCTGGAGAATTGCGGGGCCATGGCGATCACTGCCGGAGGTTATGGTGCCGGTCCCATGGATGATCAGCTGGGTGGCGATTTTTTTAGCACCAGCCGCATTCGCGATTCTTTTTCGAGTGCGAGTTTCGCGTTGGGGAATAGTCTTTGCCGTGAGTTTGGCAGGATATTTTACCGCCAAGGTTTTTGGCGATCGATTTGGTGTCGAGGTCGGATCGTTTCTAGGAGCGCTGGTTGTAGGCTGCGGCAGCAACTTGTATGCCCGTTTACGCGATCGACCGGCCATGGTCCCGCTTGCTCCAGGAATGATTTTGTTGGTTCCTGGCTCGTTGGGCTATCGGTCCCTTTCGGCACTGCTCAATCGCGAAACGATCGCGGGGGTCGATTTTGCTTTTGGAATGATTCTTGTTGCCATGTCGCTGGTAGGTGGTCTGCTCGCGTCGTCCGCCATCGTGCCACCCAAAAGGATCTTGTAACTTTCGCTTGATTGTCATTCAAGAAGTCGTTAGAACGATAGGCTGACTTGATAGCTCAATAAACTCTTGAGGAATTGAAATCGATGGCAGTTAATCCGCGTTTTATCATGATTGGTGGTTTCCTAGGGGCAGGAAAGACGACGACCATAGCTCGTCTAGCGCATCATTATCAATCGCAAGGAAAACGTGTCGGAATCGTTACGAACGATCAAGCGACGGATCTTGTCGACACGAACCTATTGCGTTCGCAGGGCTTCGATGTGGGCGAAGTTGCTGGTTCTTGCTTTTGCTGCAACTTCAATGAGCTGACGCGCACCATGGAGGGGCTGGGTGAAACGGAGCTACCAGAGATCGTTATCGCCGAGCCGGTTGGCAGTTGCACGGATTTGGTGGCCACTGTCATTCGGCCGCTTCAATCCATTTATTCACAGCCATTTGATATCGCGCCGTATGGAGTCATACTCAAGCCAAGTCATGGTCTGAAAATACTCAAAGGAACATCCAAAGGGGGCTTTTCGCCTCAGGCCGAATACATCTTTCGAAAGCAGATCGAGGAAGCCGACTTCGTCATCATCAACCGAATCGACGAGTTGTCTGAAGAGTCGATTGAAGAATTGGCTTCACTCCTTAAACTCAATTTCCCGGGCATTCCGTGCTTACGCATTTCGGCCTCGACGGGTCAGGGGTTTGAAACTTTCTCCGAATACCTGGAACTCAAGGGAGTGTTCGGCCAACGCGTTATGGAGGTAGACTACGATGTGTATGCCGAGGGAGAAGCGGAGCTTGGATGGCTAAACGCTCAAGCTGTGTTGGAATCGAACGATCCGTTCAAGCTGGATGATTTCATCATCACCCTCCTTGATCGCATCAATCTTTCGCTCAATGAGCATTCAGCCGAAGTGGCCCACTTGAAAGTGATCGGAATGGCAGATGGTCAGTACGCTGTCGGCAACTTAGTAAGCAGTTCGTCCGCACCGAAGCTTTCGATTGGATGTGGTAGCGTTACGACCAAGGCGAATCTTGTGATCAATGCTCGAGTCGCGGTGGATCCAAAATCGCTCACCAAGACAATCGAAGATACTTTGCATGTCGTCTGTTTGGAGCACGGAGTGAGCGAAACGATCAATACGCTTCAGAGTTTTCGACCAGGACGACCCGTGCCAACGCATCGACTCGCCGGTACAGAATCGTAGCCCTTCCAAGTATCGCGAGTGACAATATTGATCCCCCAGTCTGCTCTATTGATAGGTTACTGCATCCTCATCGCCGCAGCTTCCCTTGCAGGCGGCAAGTTGTCGTCATTGCTGCGAATGACACACCTCCGAACGCAATTGCTGATGAGCGGTGTAGGTGGCTTGATGATCGGCATCGCGCTATTGCACTTGCTACCACACGGCGGCGAGGTTTTAGGGTCTCACTCGCAGGCCGGAGTTGGCAGCCTGATCGGTTTGACTGTCATGTTTCTTCTCATTCGGCTTTTTCACACCCATGATCACGGTGTACTCATAACTGAAAATGAGGAAGAAACCGAAGCCGCATCCGGGGAAGATCACCAGCATGTGGGCTGTCAGCACGGTCACACACATCATGAACCTATCGATGCAAAGGGGATTAGTTGGGCAGGGTTGTTCTTCGGACTGCTTTTGCACACATTGGTCGATGGGGTAGCGTTGGCCAGTAGTGTGATGGCGGACGCTGCGCATGGTGCTTGGTTGGGCTTAGCTGGGTTGGGCACATTTCTGGCGGTGTTATTACACAAGCCGCTCGACGCCTTTGCGATCACTTCGGTGATGAACAAGCAGAACTGGCCCAAAGCGGCTCAGAATGGAGCGAACATCGCGTTTTCGCTCGCTTGCCCAGTCGGTGCAATGGCCTTCTATTTTGGTACGACTGCGTTTGCACCTGGTTCCAGTTTATTGGGATGGGGCTTGACGATCTCAGCCGGTTTTTTTATCGGCATCGCCTTAGCAGACTTGCTGCCTGAGGTTGCCTTTCACGACCACGATCGAGTCAAACTGACGGTCACGTTTCTACTGGGAATTGTGATCGCTGTCGGTATCGAGAATCTGCCGGGACATAGTCATGGCCATAATGAACATAAGGGCGCCGAAACGATCGATGAACATAATCATCATGGGCATACTCACTAGACTATTGCGCCAAGCGATCTCACGTGGCTGACGCTGCTACTAGCGTCAGCGGCGAAACACAATCACCGCACAAGTGTCCATATCCACGCGCGGTTATCTTCTGCAATTCTTGTCTCGCCGATCGTCGACGGAGGAAATCCCCAAAGAACATGCGTTTTGGTTTCGGAAACCCTTGATTTGGAACAGATGCAACGGGATAGGGCTCGTTGCTCCCGCGAATCGGATTCGATGTGCTCAAGTTACTTCGCTCCATCGATTGGCAAGTCGCGATAGTGTCGATGGCATGTGGCGCAGTTCTCGCTGATTCTACGAAACGGCTCAATGATACTCTCAGGTACCGTATTGGAAATGGCCGGTCGATTCCATTGCCGAATGGCAGCTTCGAGCTGCTGTGCATCGGATTCGGACGCTTTCAGCATTGTCCGAAACGCTTCAGGCTGCTCGGCAACGACTTGCATTCGCAACATTTCAGTGAAGTGTTCGCTCAAAAGCAATGCTTCGTGAGCTGGGTCGAGGTCGGGGTGATCTGGCAATGTCTGCCATCCTGAGGCAGCAATTTGTTTCAGTTGGTCGTGCGTACGTTCCAGTTCCACCATGGCTGTGGTCATCGGTGGCAGTTTCGCCGATTCAGGGAAGTCGGCTTGAAGTGCATCGAGCATCGAGTCAGGGAGTCTGCGGGCCGACGCTACCGACTGGAACAGCCCTCGATAGTTTTCGTTGGAGCCTGCAAGTCTTAAAATTGCCATTGTGGATTCTGGCTCAATTAGGCCAGCAGAAACGCAAGCCACGGCGGCGGCCGCAGGACTGCGGTGCTTGCCAAGATGGCAGTGCACATAGATCGGACCCTCCAGATCCCTCACTCCTTTTGCCAATTCTTGGGCGCGCTCTGGAAGAATACCGTTGTAGCCGTGGGGAAGGTGGACGTAGCGCAATCCGTATTTTCTTGCGAGCGCCACTTCTGTCCTAGCACCATCCACACTAATAATTGTTTTGACACCTAACTCCTTCAATTCACGAAATGCTTGTTCGCCCTCAGGCTGCCCGCCCGATATTACTTTGTCGTGAATTTGAATTGCGTTTTTAAGGAGTATCGTTTCCAGCTTGCGAGGGTCAAACTTTGAATTCGCAAGTCCCGCGACATCCCGCCGTTCTTGGGCAGCGCACGAGTTGACCATTACGATCACCAGTGTAAACGCGATGGTTGCGATTCGGGATCTCAAGGTGTTTTCGAGTGCCAATTCGTCTGGAGCATAAAGCAACGAGGATCTTATTCCAAAGTTATAGCGGAAGAACTTTGCAAAGCGTTTTTGCTGCATTGAGAAGCCTCGCATTGTAGTTTTGCAGTGAAAGAAAACTAGTTCCCAAGATTGTTCGGCAATAGAATCGACAACCCTAGCATTGTCACGTTCATGGCATTGAACAGCAAATGCACGACGATGACTGGAAGTATGCTCTGCCGCATCTGATAAAGCCGCCCCAACACCACTCCAAAAACGATTAAGGCGACCCAACTCACACCATAGCTAAAATGAGCCAGGCCAAACAGAGTCCCACTCAGCAACGCTGGCCACCAAGGGGGGCGATATACCGATGCCAAATCCCCAAGGTGCGTTTCACCAGAAAATGCCTCTCCAGCCAATGACGGAGCGTTGTATGGATTGGCAGTTTCTTGAGACGGGCTCCCCAATGACGAGATCGTTTCACCCTCATGGAACTTGTTCGGAAAATCGGGAGATGCGCCAAAAAGAAAGGCAATCAACTTGTTTCGACCAAAATGGATCGATTCAAACCAGCCGATCAGCAACACACGGAATCCGAATTCTTCGGAAATGGGAGCAACAATCGCCGCTTGCCAAAATGCGATTCCGAGCAACCAAGGGTACTGTTTGATCATTTCTTGTACAGGATGCTCATAGGGTATCTTTGTTAATCCCTGCAAGACGCCATTCAGAATGAGAATGACCGGGGTCATCATCAGGAAGCACTGCAGGCCCGCAAGAATATCGCCAGAAACTTGGTCGATGCGCCAGCCGAGCTTAGTGAATGAGCAGCTAGTCCTGCCGCGAATAAACACTGACATCAGAATCACACATAAAAGCTGTGCCGAAACAACAACTCCACTGTAGATGAATTGGTTTTGCGTCATGCCAGCAGGCTTCGCCACGCCAGTTGCGTTTGAATTGCTCGATTCAAGTTTACTCTTATCGGAATGGATTGCCAACGCGGACGCCATGGGCTCTTCGCCCTTACTTTGACCGTCGCGAGGTACGCCGTCGAAGAGGACGACGGAAACAGGCTTTGGTCCCTTTGGGCTCGGGCCAACCGGTAAGCCAAAAGCACGCCAAAGGACTGCCGCAAAGAAAAAAAGAGAGAGCAGCACCAAGAACGTTACCATTATGTCTACAAGCCCGACGGTGGCTTGGGGCCCCGTGGGGATCCGGACAGGTTTGTCCCCATTCCGATAGCGAGTTAACCATTTGGACCACTCGACTATCGAGCCGCCAACGACGGCGAAAAGCAGGGCACACATTCCGCCTAAGGCCAAGGATTGAATTTGAGTAAGTGTCATTGTGATTTCTTCAGCACCAGTATCACATATTCCATTCCTGAAAGCACAGTCAGTAGGATCGCGAGCCAAACCAGGGAGATGCTCGTCCAGTGAAGCCAAGAGAGTGCGGAGGAGTATTGAAGCTCAATCAAAACGGATACGATTGCGCCGCACTGAGCTACCATTTTCCACTTGCCTAATGGCTTTGCGGAAAAGTCACCACCTTGACCCTCTACCATCCCTCGCAGACTGGTTACCAGCAATTCTCTACCTATCACCAGCGTTGCCATCCAAGGAGCGATGGCTGAACTGGGTACAGCGCACAACGCGATCATCGCTCCAGAGATGATGATTTTGTCCACAAATGGATCGAGGATTCGCCCCAGTTTCGTCACCTGTTGAAAGCGACGGGCCCACCAACCATCAATCCAATCGGTGCTTGCAGCCACCAAAAAACAAATAACCGCCGGGAGGAATAACCGCCATTCGATCAGGATGCAAACAACGATTGCCAATCCAAGTCTTGCGGCCGAAAGTGCGTTCGGGACATTCCAATTCGATGAACTTGCGCTCGTTAATCCCATTATCGAATGGGCCCGACTGCGGCAGCTACAAGATCGTAATGCTGCGATGAAACAATTTCGCAATCCACGATGTTGCCTGGCCGAATGAGTTTGTCCTTTTCGCCGGTAACAAAGACCGTTGCGTCCACATCTGGTGCGTCCGCGTAGGATCGCCCCAGCCAAACGTTGTTGGCCTCGTCGACGGCTTTGTCGATCAACACGTCCATGCGCGTTCCGACCCGCTCGGCACACCATGCAAAGGCGTTCTGCTGTTGAACGGCCATCAACCGGTTTCGACGTTCTTTCTTGATGCGTTCAGGTAAGTGATCCGGCAGTTTGGCTGCGGGGGTATCCGGTTCGATCGAATAGGTAAAGACACCAACCCGCTCGAATCTCATTTCCCCAACGAAGGCCTCCAATTCGTCGAACTGCTCGTCTGTCTCGCCCGGAAAGCCGGTGATCATGGTCGTCCGCATGACCAAATTGGGTATGCCATCGCGAAGCTTCGTCACTAGCTCATGTGTCTTGTCACGGGTTACGCGACGGGCCATCCGCTTGAGCATCGTGTCGTTGATGTGTTGCAAGGGCATGTCTATGTAAGGGAGGATTTTCTTGGCGCCGGCGATGGTTTGCACCAGTTGATCGTCGATGTACATCGGATAGAAGTACATCAACCGAATCCAATCGACACCTTCAATCGCATCGAGCTTTTCCAAAAGCTCGGAAAGCCTAGGCTTGCCATAAAGATCAATACCGTAGAAAGTGGTGTCTTGGGCAACGAGGATGAGTTCCCGAACACCGGTATCGACAAGCTTTTTAGCTTCGTCAATGATCCCTTCGATCGGCTTGCTGGCGTGCTTGCCTCGCATCTTTGGAATAGCGCAAAAAGTACAAAGCCTATCGCAGCCCTCCGAGACCTTCATGTACGCGAAGTGTTTGGGGGTCAGTTGCAAGCGAAAATCGTCGGCTAGCGCTCGGATAGGGGCAGGTCGGAAGATGGTTCTTTGTTCGTCGAGTCCGTCCATGAACCGATTCACGATCGTGGTAATGTCGTCACGCCCAAAAACACCTACAAGGCCATCGATTTCCGGTCTGGCCTCGAGCAACTGCTCTTGCTGGCGTTCGGCCAAGCAACCTGTAACGATCACACCGCGAATTTTGCCTTGGCGTTTTAGGTCCAGCATCTGATCGATGGCTTCGAAGGACTCCTTGCGAGCATTATCGATAAAACCGCAGGTGTTGATCACCACGAAATCGCTATTTTCGGGGTTTTGAACTAGATTGTAACCATCCTTGTGCAAGAGCCCAAGCATCTGCTCACTGTCCACTAAGTTCTTTGGGCAGCCGAGGCTGATAAACGCATACGAACCCTTGGTATGACCTGCTTCCGTTTGAAGCCGAAGGCGACTTTCGGAAGATGCATCGGGATTGGCTAGAATGGGAAGCGAACGCATACGGAAAAACTGGGGTTGAGGGCTTGCGGGCGCGATAATAAAGGTCTTGTCCGCCCAAATCGAATGAATGCAAAATGTCCGTTTTCGCAACCACTCTCCGATCATAACAATCGGATCCAATGCGACTAGCTGAATTCGCGCTCCGAATATGCCGATTGTGCGTTTCCTCACGTTTTTCCTGAAAAATCGGGGTAGGGCATGAGTACCAAGCATCCGGTTGGACGACTTATTCCGGTTGTGTTTAGGTAGGAAGCGAATTATCGCTGGCTAAAGCCTAAATGAGGGTTTGACCGGCTAATTACGGGCCGAATAAACCCCTGGTGCATTGGGTCAACCCTGGAGGGAAACGTCCCATGCGCACGGAGCTTTCCGTTTGGGAAGCTCCCTCGAGTGGCGATGGATGCCACGTCTAGGACGGACGTTTTTTGCAAGGAGCTTTCTGGTGAGAAAAACATGGTTTCATGGCCTCGCGATGACTTTAGGGATAACCGCAATCCCCGGTATCGCTTCGGCTCAATATACGATTGGCGATTCAGGGGGGCTTTCCGCAAGCTCGTTTAACACGAGGGCAGTGCCACCTCCACCGACCAGCAATTCTGCAGTTCGAAACTACATGGCGCCGCAGTCGGCTCAAACTTCCCTTGCGGGCTACGCCCAAAATGGAGTTGTTGGGAGCGGTATTCCTCGCGAACATGTGCACGTGCCTGGATCCGCAATTGAAAACTCGGTCCTAAACTCGCAGTACCAAGCGACGCCTCAGTACGCTCCACAAACACAGCAGCCTTACGAACAAATGCAGTTGACTGGGCCGCAACAATCCCAGCCAGCCTACGCGACTCCTTACGCCGCGCCAGCGCCAACTGGCACTAGCTCCTGTCCCGCATGCAATTCGGGCCATTGCGCAACGCACGGCGTCAACGTTGGGAGTTCGCCAATGGTCTCCGCGAGCCCGAACTACGGCTACGGTGCCACGGAAAACTGCTACAGCCAACCCGCAGTGAACTACGCTCCTTCGATCGTATCTCCAAGCCCGTGGATCTTCGGCGCCAGCGGATTGATTTTCAACCGACTGGATAACCAGAACGTAAGATTGACGACCAATACACAGGATGGGGCAAACCCTTCACCAACGCCAAACCCATATGTACAAAGCTTTCTGAGTACCTCAGATGCAAAAATGCAGCAGACGGGCGGTATGCAACTAAGTGCAGGGAGATACTTCGGTTGCGGCAAGTACGCGATCATGGGAACCTATTGGGGGGTCTTCTCAAATCCTCAATCGGCGACCATTTTGGCGTCTGATCAAATCAACGGTAACCTCCGTTCGAATCTACCGCTTAATTTGCGAGGCCCCGGGGGCACTTGGCAATACGGTATCGAAATGCCATCTCAGGCTGTTTACGACTGGTACGACGGCGCGTTCGCGCATCGAATCCTACGCGATCAAGAATTCCACAGCGCCGAACTAAACTTCTTTTCGTTTGCGTTAGGTGGTGGAGCTCGGCAAGCCTACTCGCCGACGTGTGGCAATTCTTCTGGTGGAGTCGGCAACTGTGGCCCGAGCAACTGTGGCCCCGGCAACTGCGGTAGCGGTCCAACCGGCCCATGTGCTCCATGGTATGGGGCTCAGTGCAGCAAGCTCCGTCTCAATATGTACGGTGGTGTTCGTTGGTTTCGATTCAAAGACTCACTCGAATACGCAGCCAGCGAAAACGATGCTGTCTTCAACGGTGGTGCCGATGACTTCTACTATCGGAACAACGTTACGAACGACCTTGTTGGTTTCCAATTAGGCTCGTTGGCAACTTGGTGCACCGGAACACGATTGAACCTGTTCGGGGGTACGAATTTCGGTGTTTACGGCAACAACATCAATGCCACCACATTCGCAGGCACTGCCACTCAAACCGCGACTATCCTGTCCCCGAACACAGCTTTCGATGGGCGCCCATATGACTACAGCTCGAATCTCTGTGGAGTCGCGTTGATGGGTGAAGGGACATTCGGGACTGGGCTCCGAATCAGTCGCGGTTGGACCGCAAACGCTTCCTATCGGCTCGTAGGGGTGTCTGGTGTTGCTACCGCCGTTGGTCAAATTCCACGCGACTTTGCTCGTGGAGATGATATCACCCGGATCAACAACCACAACAGTCTCCTGTTGCATGGCGTCGCCATCGGTGCCAACTACAACTTCTAGTTCGATTGCAGAGTGCTCTTAGACAAAACATCCAAGGAAGCCTCTCGGGAAACCGAGAGGCTTTTTTCGTAGGTTGCATTACCCAGTTGGGCGAATGATTAGCGAGGCTTGACCACGAGCGTGTTTTCTTGAAGGTTGACAACCTCCACTTCTGTATCTTCATCAATCCATGATCCTTGGCTGACGACGCTAAAAATGCGATCGCCAATCGATGCCTTTCCAGAAGGATTACAACGGGAAAGTGTTGTCCCGCGCCAACCTATGAAGGTCCTCAACTCTTCTACTGCATGCTCCATTTCGGCCAAATCTTTATCCATCTTCGGTGGCTGCAAGGCAAACCAACGGACCATGGGCAAATTGGCAAGCTGTTTGCGAAAGATAATCGCCGCCGTCAACAAAGATATCACGATCAATCCAAGTTGGCCAATTCCTTGGGATGTCCTTTGCCATTGATACTCGTTGGTTGGAATGACAAACGTCTGACCAGCAAGCAGTAAACCAGTCGCCAAAAGAATCAATCCTGTTACTCCGAAGACACCAAAACCTGGCAGAATAAATATCTCCGCTGCCAAGCATACGATCCCTGCCAAGATAAGCAGGATCTCCAACCATTCCACAGTGCCTTGAAAAAGGTGAATCCAAAAAAACAGCAAGAAACAAATCGCAGAGAGGATTCCAGCAATTCCCACGCCTGGTGTACTTAATTCCGCGCTTAGCGAAATGATCCCAACGACAAACAACAGCATGGATAACCAGCCCTGTCCGCCAAGCCACTCAACGAATTGTTCGGTTGCATTCGTTCTCGTTTCGGCAGGGAGCTTGTCGATGCCGAACTTATTTCCTACCGATTCCAATGAGATGGGATTTTCAGTCGCCAGCCCCAAGGCGGAGGCTTGGTCAAACGACAGTCCGCCATTGAATCCCACCTTTTCGCCTCTCTTCCACATCGGTGCCACCGGATCGTCAACTAACCATTGAGGCGTGTTCAATTGCTTTTGGCCATCGAATGAGTTGTATTCGAAAATATCCAAGTCAGGGCAGATACAACCTAGAAGTTCACCGTCGGACCGCCCTGCGGATCTGGCTAACCCTTGAAGTTCCAGCTTTTGGTCATTGCAGAGAGTTGGAGAAATCGAGGCCTCACCTGGTCCACCCAGTTTTGCGTCTGGATGCATTAGGATCAAATCGCTGCTCAACGGAATCAAGGCGGCGTCACCTCTTGCAGCACCTTTTATGTAACTGACTACTTCCGCTTTGTCGGTCGGAATGTTGGCCAAGAATTGGGCCAAGCGAATACTCTCCATTAAATTGCCACCGGGCGAATCCACTTCCACCAAGATGAGATTCGTTTCTGGCTTAGAAAGCCCTTCTTCGATGGCTCGAATGCATCGGGTAATCTGTCGGTTTGAGACAATCCCCTTCAAATGAACCCTCGTCATTACTCGCGGACCCGAGAAAACGGGTTTTTCAGAAAGTGGCTTCGTCAGTTTGAGTACTCTGGCCAGTTGATCGCGATCGCTAGCTTCGTAGGCAACCCATCTCCATTCGGTTCTCAGCTCTCTACCTGAATAGGCGGCCATTTGATTGGCTGGTACCAATTGCTTTTCGTCCAAAACATCGGCAGATCGTTTTTTTGAAGCGAGCTGTGGTGCCGTTGTGAATTCAATCACATGCCCAACGAATTCGATTCGAATCAGCGATTCCGAAGGGTCTATGAGCGAAAGCACGGCAGCCGGCGGGAATCGACCTCGTCGAGCAGCCACGTCCAGATAGGCTTGGCGAACCGTTGCGTCGAGAATGGGTTCATCGATTCCTGCGTTCGCGATTTTCGCCAAACTCGCGATTGCAATCTCTTCGCAACCGAAGGCGACGAGCACCGCGTGGCCGCAAATCGATTTCGGAATATAGGCTACGCTGCGAATACGACTACCTTTTGGCCCGCTAAGCCATCTGGCCAATTCCAAGGCCCGTACGAATTCAGTTCCCCGACCAATCGTTGTGCCATCCACGTCGGCCGTCGAATCTTGCGTACCGCTAAACTCCAAGACAACGACAGGGCGATCGGGCCCTGTAGCTCGGTTGGATACTCTCTCCAACGCTTCAATCAGTCTCGCCTCGTTGACTGCCAGTAATGGAAATTCAACTGTTATCAGCGTGGCGACCGAGTTTTCATCGGGTCGTTGAAAACCGCCATTTGGCTGAAATCCGAAGGTGGCGGAAGTAAAGACCGCCAATGAAAATATTGCAACTAAGAGAATTTGGCGGATTCGCACGGAAATGCACATGGTTTTACTTCTTGGGGAACTAGGGTGAGCCAAATTCGATTGGAGCCTAGCTTCATTCGTTGCTCGAGGTCGAATATTGATTTTAACAATATTCTAGCAAGCAGTACAAATAATCCAGCCGCATTGTCTAACCCCTAGCCGTCGGCGACATTCGTACACAGCTCATCGTCGCCTTCGGCTTGGCGCAATACGAGAGCTCTAAACCAGCTGGAACAGATCCGCGTATTTGGGCTCGAGCGACAAGAGCTGTGTCGCACGCTCTGACATCGCAGAAATGGTCAAAAATGGATTGCAGGCGATTGCGGTTGGGAAAATGGCACCATCGCAAACATATAGACCTTCATGAACACGATACTCTCCTGTCGCTTCATCGAAATCGCCGCCACGGACGGTATCGTAAACTTGGCCCTTGTGATTGATAACGCCGCTTCGTGGTTCGTCGCTCATCCCGCATCCCCCCAATGGATGAACCGAGATCATTTTGTCGCCAAAGACTTTCAAGTATTTGTATTTGCCACCATGTCCGTGCGCGAGACGGGAAAATTCTTCGCGAATAAGCCTTCGATAGTCGCTGTCCAATAGGCCAGGCCACGAAACAAACGCATTCCCGTTGTCTTCTAAAAACAGTTTGCCCTCTTGACGATCATGTCCCATTCCCAGCATGACTTGCGTTTGATCGAGATCCAAATCCTGCATCAAATAACTCAAGGCATTTGCGTAGGACCGTGCCGCAACTCCTTCTTGGATCAAGACGCGGTCAAACAGATTTGGCCTGTCAGGATAGGTCACATTGGTTTGGATGGTTGGCCCGATACGACGGCCTTGCGGATCTTGCGCGCTGAAGCCCGCGATGTTGGTTGGGAAATCTGTTTTGCGTACAAAACCAAGCGCGTCTCCATTGCCTGTCCAGTTACTGCCTAACTGACGAGAGAAGTCAAGATGCTCACTTTGCGATCGCATTAGAATCTCAGAACTGCCTATGCTACCTGCGCCGAGGACAACAACGCGAGCCGTCGTAGAGCCCTCTCGCTCTGTGTGTCTACCTTTTTCATCTCGATGAAAATAGATGAAATTCACCTTCCAAAAATCACCGCATTTCTCAATATCGCGTACCTCCGTTTGGGTGAACATCATGGTCCCGTTCCGCCGAGCAATGGGGAGATAGTTCATGGCCAGCGTGTTTTTTGCCCCAACATTGCAGCCTGTCAAACAGTCTCCGCAATCGATGCATTCACGTTGGACCATCCCTTGGCGATTCAAAACCGGCAACGCGTGCCCCTGAAACGATCGAGTTATCGTTAGAGCCGCCGCTTCAAAGTGGCAGCCATAATCTCGTAGACTTTCGGCGGCCAGCCTTTGCGCCTTCATTTTGCAAGTCCAATCGATAGGCTCGCTCCTTACTCCGAGCTCGTACTCGGCTTGATCGTAGTAAGGGGACAAATAGTCGATTTCGCGTAAAGCTTGAGGCCACTGAGTTTGCAAGAATACTTCACGATCCGCACGAAGGGCAACGTTGGCATTGATCAGAGATGAACCGCCTAGTCCGCTGCCACTGAGCACGGATATCTCGTCGCATTGAACAACGTTGAATAATCCCGTCGGATTGTTTAGGTCACGTTTGTGACGTCCGAAAAGTTTTAAACGGGAGTTGTCGGTTACATCCTTGAGCACATCTGGAAAGGTTCCAGGAACCCATTCGCGTCCTCGCTCGAGCAAGGCGATACGCGAGCCTGGAAGCATTTTTTCGCTGAGTCGTGCGGCGGAAATAGACGCGCCATAGCCAGAACCAACCACCAAAACATCGAATTGCCATGGCTTGCCGTTGGGGGGCATGCCGAACAAGCACCGTGGGTCCGAAGCCATCGATCCACCGAACGGTTTCATGTTCCGAGCGTAGTCGGCCCTGGCTGTTTCTTTGTACATCGATGGCGATGACTTTCGACGCGTTAAAACGTCGGGCAAAGAACCAAGCGAGAGGTCTGCCTTTGCCGATTGTGCCGATACAGCCAAGCCTGCGACCGCGATCGTCGCATCCTTGAGCAACTGTCGACGACTCAATTCCTGAACAGGTTTCTTGGGGGTCATCCCGAATTCCAACGATTTAAGGGGGCGCATCCGAGTTCGGCGACGCTTACGCGTTTCTCACATCGATTTATCGGCCCATACAATCCCTATCGGTTGCAAAACGGAATCGACGGTAGCGGTCGACGCAGCCCCCCCAGTCTGCCAAAGCGAACTCCGTTTTGGCGTCCTATGCTGGTCGAGTCAGGAGCGGAGTGCGTCACGTCGCCTACAGCTAGATAGGACGCCAAAACAAGGTTGAGGGGAGACAAGCTCCCACTCAACCTGAACAAGCGTTGGAGGAAGAACTTCGCAGTTCTACTGGGATGGCCTCTCCCCCTGACTATCCCTGACTAGGCAGGGCAAACAATACTGCAAAGCGCCTTGTCACAGCTTAGACCGGAAAGCCGAAATGCTTGGTTCCAGCCCACGAACTGCCATCCCAATCGATTACACCCTTTAACCATTGCTCAACGTCGGCGGAAAATGCACTCAACAGAACCTCTCCTTTTTCTTTGCTAGCCAAGTGAGGCCATCCGATATGGCCGATACTGCTGCGGTCCTTGGTCGTCCATGCCCGACTGGCCGGTTGGAAAGCACCTCCAGGTTCGATGATAGGCGCATTCCTGAAGTCGCCAACCAAATCGGGGCGAAGCGCCAAAACCATAGAGGTTTCCCATTCGCATGCGTGTCCCATCTCGCGTTGCTCGATGGTTGGATCCTTCTTCCATGGTTCCGTTCCCAGTCCCCAATAAGTCGCCATCAATAGCAATAGATCCTTGCGAATGCGATTGCGTTGACGAACTTCAAAAAGTGCCTGTTTGGCTGGGACGTCATTCCCGCCGTGACCGTTGAGCAGCACAATCCTTTTGAAGCCATAGGAAAGTAGGTTTTCCACCAAGTCGTTGAGAACATCCAGGTACGTGCGGCTTGAAGCCGAAAGGGTCCCGAAAAAATCCAGATGGTGATCCGAGTTTCCGAGCCATAACAACGGCGCCACAAGGATTTGCTTGCTAAGCGATTTCTCAACCAATTCCACGATTTCGCCCAGCAAAAGGCTGTCTGTCCAAACCGGCAAGTGGTCACCATGTTGCTCAATGGCTGCGATGGGAATGACGACCGGCGTTGATCTGGAAATGGCACCGATTTTGGGAGAGCTAAGTTCTACAAGTTTCATGTTTGAGTACGACTTTGGTTTCTTTAGGATTCGATCAGAAAGAAGACGCATTCTACGTCGTGTCTACGGGCAGTGAAGTGCACACGCTATAATGCCGGTCCAGTCTTCGATGACGCTTCCACTACCTACCCATCCTCCGAGGTTTTCCATGTCCATCTTATCCGATGTTTCAAGGCGTCGATTCCTGCAGCTTACGGCCGGAGGTTCGATTGCGTGTACGCTTGTCGGTTCATCGGTTCGAGCTAGAGCTCAAAACGACAAGGTCAACGTTGCATTCGTCGGCGTTGGTGGACGTGGAGGAAGCAATTTAAGCACCCTATACGATACCGGGTCCGTCAACGTAGTTGGTATTTGCGACGTGAACAGCCAACACTTGGACAGGACTGCCGAGCGACACAAGCGAGCACGGCGTTATACCGATTTTCGGCGGCTGATGGATGAACTGACCGACGTGGACGCGGTGGTTGTTAGCACGACCGAACATACGCATGCGTTTGCAACCCTGCCGGCCTTGCAGCTAAAGAAGCATGTCTACTGCGAAAAGCCGCTGACACACAACATTGGTGAATCGCGACGAATCATGCAAGCGGCTGCGGAAGCCAAAGTGGCGACCCAAATGGGTACTCAGATTCATGGGATGCCAAACTATCGACGCGTGGTCGAGTTGATCCAATCCAAAGCGATCGGGAATGTCTCCGAAGCCCACGTGTGGACATCGCGAGCATGGGGACTGCAAAGCAAAGAAGATTCTGATGCAAATAAGGACATCGTCTTTGTCACCGACCGCCCAGCGGAGGGCATGGCGCCACCTGCCCATTTGGACTGGGACATGTGGATTGGTCCCGCACCGACGCGACCTTATCACGAAGTCTATTTCCCTGGCCCGAAATGGTATCGATGGTGGGATTTTGGGAGTGGAACCATGTCCGATCTCGGCAGTCACATGAACGATTTGCCGTTCTGGGCACTTAAGCTCGAGTCACCTAAAACGGTTGAAGCCATCGGTGACAAACCGCATCGCGAGATTGCGCCCGCGTCGATGACAGCCATCTGCGAATACGCTGCTCGAGGCGATCTGCCCCCTTGCAAAGTCACGTGGTACCAAGGGACACACAAGCCACAAATATGGAAGGACAAAGGCATTCCGCAGTGGAATTCCGGCATTTTATTCATTGGCGACAAGGGGATGGTTCTTTCCGACTATGACAAACATGTGCTGTTACCGGAGGAACAGTTCAAGGACTTTGTTCGCCCAGAACAGTTCATTCCGAATTCGCCGGGGCAGCACGCGGAATGGCTGAATGCGATTCAAAACGGCACTCCGACGGGGAGTCCGTTCAGTTATGCCGGTCTGTTGACCATTGCCAACCATCTCGGCAATGTCGCGTTTCGATCGAACCAAAAGCTGGATTGGGATGCAAGCAAACTTCGAGCAACCAATTGCCCTCAAGCCGACGAGTTCATATCGAGAACTCCTCGCTCCGGTTGGTCGTTGGCGTAGACCAAGTGCCGGACGCTGCCGTGGCGGACGCTGCCGTGGCGGACGCTGCTAGCGTCCGTACCCTCCTGCAAAATTACTATATTACTATGCTGTAATCTCCAAACTTAAAATACTCATGACCCGTAATTTTTGAAATCCATAAACTCCTGAAGAAAAGGGACGCCGACGCTAGCAGCGTCGGCCACGGTTGGCCACGACATGCGAGAAATGGTGACGCGAGGTGACTTGCCGCATTGGTACGTGCCTGGGGCCGCTCATTTCGTCACCTATCGCCTTACCGATACGATTCCAATAGACGTCCTCGGTCGTCTGCGAGCAGAACGCGAACTCCGCCTTCTGCTTCTAGGCAAACGTGGTGCTGACAATTGGGACACCAAATCGAAAGCTCACAAGCAGTTTTTTGCAGCTTACGATCAATATCTAGACCAAGGCCTTGGCCATCTCTGGTTAGAGAGCGAGCAAGTCGCCAAGATCATCATCGACAATCTCTATCACCACCACCAAACCAAGTATCAATTGCTTGAATACACCGTGATGCCGAATCATGTGCATGTGTTGTTGGTGCCGATGGAGATTGATACGGACGCTAGCAGCGTCCGCCACGTTGCCGATGCTGCTAGCATCCGTGTTCCAAGCATACCAACAGACTTTGTCGTCGAACGAGATTACTTTTCCGACGAAGTGCCGGATACTCAAAGTCCGCTAACGAAAATCATGCCTAGTTTGAAAAGCTACACGGCGAACGAGGCCAACAGATTTCTGAACCGAGAAGGTCGATTTTGGCAACGCGAATCGTATGATCATTGGGTTCGCGACCATGAAGAACTTGGGAGGATCGCGGAGTACATCGTGCAGAATCCAGTTCAAGCGAAATTGGTGGAGAATGCTTGGGACTGGCCTTTCGGTTCCGCTTACGATCGAAAACATGTTCGCGAAAAACGATTGCCGGAATGGTGGTGACCCGTGGCTGATGCTGCTAGCATCAGCACCACTGTTCCAAAACCGGACTCAAGACCTGAGTTAAGTGTAGTATCTTTTGGTTCTAGGCATTTCTGAAAATCGCTTTCCGACGCTAGCAGCGTCGGCCACGGCACCGCCAGCGTCGGCCACGGCACTGCCGGCATAAGCCACGGCACTGCCAACATCAGCAATAACATCAACGAAAAAACCTCGGCTGGACGTTGGGTTCAACCGAGGCTTTTGAAAAGGTTAGGATAACAATCGAAGACATGTGCTAAGTTGACGGAGGCCAATCTTTGCGTTGTGCTTCTTGGCTAGTCGAGGAACCCGACTAGTTCTTGGGATCGGCTTGGTTGTTGAAGTTTGCGGACCGCTTTGGCTTCAATTTGACGAATGCGCTCACGCGTCACTTTGAAGATGTGGCCCACTTCCTCCAGTGTATAGCTGTAACCATCCCCGAGCCCATATCGGAGTTTGATGATTTCGCGTTCGCGGTAACTCAGTGTTTTCAGGACTGCGTTGATACGAGTGCGAAGCATCTCTTGTCCGGCCCCGATGGCGGGGCTCTCGGCCGTTCCGTCGGGCAGCAAGTCGCCAAATTGGCTATCTTCGCTGTTACCGACTGGACGATCGAGCGAGATCGGGTACCGGCTCATAGCCAATACACGCCTAGCTTCTTCAATTGTTGTTTCCGCACGACGAGCGGTTTCCTCGAGGGTCGGCTCGCGCCCCAACTCCTGCAGCAATTGCCGCGAAACATTTCGGACTCGCGACATGGTTTCCACCATGTGCACGGGGATTCGGATGGTTCGGCTTTGGTCTGCAACAGCACGGGTAATGGCCTGACGTATCCACCAAGTGGCGTACGTACAGAACTTAAAACCGCGACGATACTCAAATTTATCGACAGCTCGCATCAGTCCTGCGTTTCCTTCCTGGATCAAATCCAGGAAGCTCAAACCGCGATTCCGATACTTCTTGGCGATGGAAACGACTAAACGAAGATTGCCTTCGCTCAACTGCTTTTTGGCGCGTTGATACTCGGTGAAAACTTTTTTTACCATCTTTACGCGTTTGCGTAGAGATGTTGGCGTCTCTTGGGTAGCGACCAGGATCTGGCGAAACTCGCGACGCAACTGAGCCACTTGTGAGGGGGCTACTTGGTGCGATTTGAGGGTTGCCAAATCGTGCATGATCTCGTCGACGCGGTCGCTCAATCGCTCAAGCACTCCGATCATCGTCTCGATCCGCTGGGTACGCAG
>JANMHA010000256.1:0-8460 GCA_031374925.1 Pirellula sp.
ATTGACTGTGCAGAGCAGCTACTCGTTTCAACTTGGAGAACCTGTTCTGGTTGGTGGCTTCGACGGATTCTATCTGGTTGCAACCGTCACCGAAGCGACACCCGGCCACCGCATCGACGAGGTGACCAGAGCGAGCCGACCCAATCGACCGCATGCAGTCCACAAAACGACAAGCCGACCGCATCGACGTGGTGAACGCCCGACCGCATCGACGAGGTGACCAGAGCGAGCCACATAGCGACGAGCCGACCGCATGCATAGCGACGAGCGAGCCGAGCCACATACCGTAGCAATTGCGAATCCCATCCATTGTGCCAAGCGTCCGCGTCGCCTTCGGATGTTTCGCTTCCCTCCGACACGCTTCTGCGATTTCCACAAGGTTGTACGGTTAGCTAGATTCCCAGAGTCGGCTAGATTCATGTTAACTCATCAACTGTGAAAGCGTCGTACTCCTGCAGGATCGGCCAAGCAAAGGTAATTCAAAAGGAAAGCGTCCGAGTTTTGTTCTGCAAAACATTGTGCTGGCTATTTAGACGTGAGGTGAACCATTCAGTGAAAGATGAATTCGAATGTTTTTGTTCGTGAGTCCGCTTGACGCAACCTAGACTCTCTGGATACCATTCGCGCCGGGTGAACGAAAGTGTTGCTTCTTGAACCTTCGTAGGCTGCCCCGTTTTCGTGTGAGCGAACCTATTTTTGATGATGATAGTGTCAAACCATTCCGAAAAGGATTTTGCTGTGGTCTTCTCGTCACTCGCCGACATTGGAGAACCGTCAAGAGTAAGATCGGTCTCAAAGATAGACATATCAACCCGCATCTTGGTGATTGGCGCGGGGATGTCCGGCATCCTCGCAACAATCAAACTTCGTGAGGCTGGTTATCGCCAGATCAAGGTTTACGAGAAAGCTTCGGCAGTAGGAGGGACTTGGCGTGACAACACGTATCCTGGATTAAAATGCGATGTTCCAGCACATATGTTTACCTACTCGTTTGCTCCTAATCCTGCTTACACAACTCGCTTTCCCAACGGCTCCGAGATAAGGGACTATCTGGAACGCGTCTACCACGAGTACAACGTTGGCGAACATGTTCTATTTAACAAAGCAATCGTTTCCCTCCATTTCGAACAGGGGCAATGGTGTTCTCTCGATAGCGACGGCGTTGTCGAGGCGTTTGATATGGTCATTTGCGCAACGGGAATTTTACACCATCCCGAATTCCCAGCGATCGAGGGAATAGAGACGTTTCAAGGAACGAGTTTCCATACCGCTCGCTGGAATCATACCGAAAATTTGACCGGCAAGCGAATCGGCGTTATCGGCTCCGGCGCGACAGCGGCCCAAATCGTTCCAGAATTAGTACGAATCGGCAAGCAGGTGACGTTATTCCAGCGGACACCGCAGTGGATCTTTCCGATGCCGAACAAGGTCTATTCGGAATCGGAGGTGGCTCGAATCCGAAGATCCCCGAGTCTTGCCACCCGCTTAAGGCATCGCTACAGCAAAATATTTCAGTACACTTTTGCTCGTGCGGTGATTGGCAACAAACTACTGCAAACCGCCATCGAAGCGTTTTGTCGAAATCATTTGAACCGCAAAGTAAAAGATCCTGTACTCCGAAAACGCTTAACACCCGATTATCGAGCGGGATGCAAAAGATTGATTTTTGGAAAAGGTTTTTATCAAGCCCTGCAGCAACCCAACGCTAGTCTTGAAACCACTCCCATATCAACCATCGAACCTGATGGGATTCGAACGAAAGATGGAAAGCTGCACGCATGCGATGTGATTGTCTATGCTACCGGCTTCAAGGCTCACGCCTACATGCGACCGATGCGGGTCGTAGGACGTGAAAACCAATCGCTTGACGACGCTTGGAAACAAGGGGCGTTCGCGCACCGCTCGACCTCAATCCCAGGCTTTCCAAATTTTTTCATTTTGTTTGGTCCGTACAGCCCAATTGGAAATTACTCTGCCATTTCAGTGGCCGAGGTTCAAATCAAGTATGTCCTCGAGCAACTGTGTGAACTCAAAAAATCTGGAAACGATCTTATTGAACCGTTGGTGTCAGCTACAGTTCAACTGACGGAACAGATGAATAAAGCGATGAAAAAGACGGTTTGGATTTCAGGTTGCAATAGTTGGTATATGAACGAACAAGGAAATACACCTATGTGGCCTTGGACATTCGAACGCTATGAACGTGACATGTCTCAAGTCAATCCAAGAGAATTTGTGATGTCAAAACGCACCCTAGCCGACGTTGGCTCCATCCATACTGCGAAGCTGCCTGCTGATCGTCTTGTCCATGGTGCACCAACGCAAATAGATCCTTGATTGAATCAGCAACAGCAGCTACCGTAGCAATTGCGAATTCCAACGATTGTGCAAGCGTCCGCTTCCCTCCGACAGGCTTCTGCGATTTCCACAAGGTTATTCGGTTAGCTAGCTTCCCGAATTCAGCCGGATTCATGGGTAGCTCATCAACTGTGAAAGCGTCGTACTCCTGCAGGATCGGCCTAGCAGCAACCTAGCAGCTACCGTAGCAAGTGCGAATCCCATACATTGTGCAAGCTTCCGCTTCCTTCCGACACGCGTCTGCGATTTCCACAAGGATGTGCCGCTTGCATATTCCCAAATCCGCTGTACGTGAGATTACCAAATGGTTAGCCGGATTGGGGCTTGGAAGAGATACCACGAAAATGGACAACTTTGGGACGACGGCAAATACCAAGACGGCAAGAAAGTTGGTGAGTGGATAACGTACGACAAGTCTGGTGGTGTCAAACAACGGAAAACCTTCAAACCCAAGTAGAAGCGTAACGCCTGATTCGTGGCAGAACATATAGGATTGAATTCCGCGTGGTGGTACGCGGGACCAGCGTTGGCGGGATCGCAAGTGGCCACTTGCTAGCGCCCCGGCTTAGCTCGCAGTGGGATTCTCGAATTGGTTGGCAGATATGGACGGAACCACATGCACGCGCCAGAAACCGAACGCGACAATTTGTGGCGCGACGTAGCGCACCAGCGGCGTGCAAATCAGCAGCCTCGCGAGAATTGGCAATCGTGGCGGTCCTTTTGAGCGGACAAATCTCAGGATCTGTTTCACGGCAATGGCGGACAATGCTTGAATGAACCATGTCGGCCATTGACGCTGGCGCTGTACTTTCGCCAGATCGCGAACTTCGAGTGTGTTGGCTTTGAGCGGCTCGGCCAAAACGTTTGCGGCCACGACTGCATCCTCTACGGCGTACTTGATTCCCGCTCCGGCGGCCGGCGTCATCGTGTGTGCTGCGTCGCCGATCAACAGTAAACCGGGCTTGTACCAGCGGCGACAGCGACTCGACGCGACCGACAACAGATTTACCTGCCGCCAATCGGTCAAGTGCTCGACATGTTTCGCAAATCTCGGTTCCAGTTTCACGATGCCCCGACGCAGCGATTCCACGCCAGCGTCTCGCAGTTGCTTGTACTCTCCCGCTGGAAAGATTTGCCACAATTGCCAGTGGTCGGATCGATTCTGCACTATGACGATTCGCCCTTGTCCAAACAGTGGAAAGACCGGGCTGCTGAAATCGGCCGCCGTAACAACAAGCGCTCGCGCGTCCGAATTCTCATGTAACAACTTTGACTCGTCCGTTTCTGCGGACAAGTGGGGTAGACGAAACTGAAGCAACTCCAGGGTCGCGGATGTTTGGATCGGTTCGAAACCAGCCAAGTGTCGCAGCCGGGAAAATCGGCCGTCAGCGCCCACGGTCAATGCAGCACGGACCCCATGCCAACCGTCGTCGCCTTTATAACACACGCCTCGGACATGGCCGCTGTCCTCCATCAGCCGCTGAACACTGGCTCCCATGATCAGCCGGAAGCTCGGAAACTTGCTGGCCTCTTCGGTCAAGAACTTCAAGAAGATCGACTGCTGCATGAACATGATGTAGGGAAACTTCGTCTTGAGGCTACGCAGGTCAAATGGCCGAATCGGTCCGCGGGCCGTTGGAATGACGGGCCCGTAGACTTTGACATGCGGCAACTCGTGCAGCCGTTCGGCTAGTCCGATCTCGTCCAAGATTTCGAGGATTGCTGGATGGAGAGTGTCGCCGCGAAACTCTCGATCAAAATCCTGGTGGGCTTCGAGCAACACAACGTCAACGCCGCGTCGAGCCAATAGCAGTGCCAACATCGCCCCCGCCGGGCCAGCACCGACGACGCAACAGCTTGTTTCGTGCATTGTACGCACTGCAACATTCGCCCTCCGTGGCAGCGGCCTGGGTTTTTCTTTCATCATTGTATAATCCGTTCTTCTGTTCCTGGCCTGCTATGAGGCATTGGCCCCACTCAGTAGCCCGCCGAAAAAAAACGTGAGGAGAACTGCGAGCAAGGTCAGCAGGTTGCGGGCGGTTGCGGGCCATTCCAATGCTATATCGGCTTGTCCCTCGGACGCGACCTTCAGATCACCGAATCATAACCAATCCCCCTTGATGCGTATGTTGCTTTCCCATGTAAAAGCTTCTTCCGCCGCTTGACTTGGTTTCCGTCAACAGCACCGTATCCACAGCGTTCCCCGATCCAGGTAATGAGCCTTGCTCATTCCACAATCGTTGACTCACCAAGCATTTCGCCAACTAACGCCGCGAATGCGCTCCTTAATCCCACTTTCCCAAAACCCACTGGAATTCGTTCGCTACCATTCGTCAAACCTTTAGCTCCGGATTTGAACTGCGTACCTCCAGGTTATGAGCTTTTTTTGACTAAGGGGTCGATTTCAACAAATACTGGCGTACTCCAATCCGTTAGGCGAATCTCTACCCTAGTTAGACGTGTAAAAGTCTCTAAAAGCTTATAACACCAGGGTCGTCCAAACAGAGATCCGAGAGACTTTTGGACCAGTTTGGCGCTTTCTTGTCGAAAACGAGTTTTTGAGCGTCCGCGAGGTTATGAGGTAGAGAGAGTCGGAAAGAGACGAATTCGCGACGATGGAAAAGCGACGGATCAACGAAAAGACTGGGGATAAACGAAGAAAGGCTGGGACCATTACGGTACCAGCCTTTTCGTTTACTTGTGGGTAGGATTTTGTTCGCTACCACTCGTCAAGGTTGAGTGGAACCAACACCTCGCGAAACTCGCCTGTTTTCTCTCGACTGGGTTATGGCTCTTTGGTGCTTTCAGCGAATAACCTGGGAAACGGGCAACTGAGAGTCTCTGGGTTATTCGCAAATCAAGCCAATGGGCTTCCCAAGTCGCAGCAAAATCGATGTGGCAAGCGTTCAAACGAATCGCATCATCATCCTAGCCCACAAGAGTATCACACAGCTTTCGAATCGCTGGATTGCTGTGGCGGAAACTGACGATCTTCACATCAAGGTCGAATCGACTGTACAGTTCTGCCGCCCGACGGATCGCGTCCACGATCCATAGTTGGTCGTTGCCGAACGCTCCACCACCGAGCAACGTCAGGTAAAGCGATTTGTTGCCAGTCTTCGACAAATTCAAAACCGCTGCAGCAAACGTCGCCTCATAAGCTGCCTCCAGAATCAGTCTCGCGAATCTCTCCCACGATCGCGAGGGCAACCCGCTATAGGCGACCGGTAAGGCTGAACAATACGCTTGGGTGACTAAATGATCACAGTCACTCAACGTCACCTGGGTATCCCATTGCAAACCAACCTTCAGCATTCCTCGCAAATCATCCAGCTCAGATTCGGACATCGAACTCAACTTGAAATCGACCTCCTTGAGTCCCTCAGCGGATGGTAATGCGTAGCCATTTTTCATTTTCCACAGCCGACCGTTGTCATTGCCCATCGCCTTACCAATCGCTGTAAGGCAATCTACCTGCTTGCTCGCAGTTTGCCCGATTTGTCCATCCAATTCCACAAAGTAATTTCGATGGATCGTTCCAGCTCCGCATGCTACTGCACACGCGGGGCCCTGAGTCGGATCGTGTTCGTAAATCGTGATCCCTTGTTCCGGCGTGACGCTTGGAGAGACCATCTCAAGTAAGTTGAACTGCGAAGCCACTTGAAACAACGCTCCTGCATTCGCTGAATCAGCATGTAATGCTTTAGCGTCGCCGACCATCTCTGATACTTTAATTCGGGACCCGGTGGTTAGTTGCAATCCGTTATGCCGGCTTCGCAAATCCGCGAGAGAGAGGATTTCAAGTTTGCCACACGTCCATTCCGTACCGCGAAGCTTTGATCGTAGCGTATTCCCTTCGACCTCAAGTTCACTGTGAACCGTAGCTCGATTAGATTCTGTAAAGCCAAATAGCCGTTCAAACCAGTTTCCTGCTACTGTCGGTTCTCTCTTGCCAAGGGAAGGGCTTGGGCCGCGAGTTGCAGCGTCGGAATGACGTTCAGGCCAATCTAGCACGAACTGACATTGTGTCTTGTTCTCCGGCGCTGGCCATGTGGCCCGCTGCAAGTCCGCTTGCCGCAACGTCGTCAGCAAGCTCAAGACGTTATCCTTGGATGCCAATCCATGTCGTAAAAGCCAGCAACAAATGACGGTCCCTGTCCTACCCATACCGCCGAAGCAATGTACATAAACGGGAATCTTCTTATCTAAAGACAGATCGATGGCATCCAGAATCGATCGCATACGATCGTGCGAGGTGATCTTTGTATCCGGGACAGGGAAACGCAAGTGAGCGATCCGATCTTTGCTTTTTAAAGCCAAGTCTCGCAGCACATCGTCGTAGCGCACAAACGCTTGCCCCGTGTGGTTTGTTTCGTCCTCTTCCATCAAATTGATGAACGTTCGCATGCCGGCTTCCCACAGCCCAGAAATTCGCTTTGTGTGAGCATGGCTATTTGGATGGCCAGGATATGCGCCGGCTAGTAATAGGTTTTCTACGACCCAGTAGCATCGCTCGAGGGGAACGGCGATCTTGGGGATTTCATATGGTTTGCTGACGAGCATGATGCGTTCTTTTTCCAGTGCGTTTATGACGGTGATAGCTCGCCACTTGGATCGAAAATATCTGTTGGCTGAACAAGTCGAAACAAACCCGTGGCGATCCTCCAGTATCGATCCTCACCGCCTGGGTAATGAATTTTTGATGGATGGTTAACGCAGTCCGATGTTATTTGGCAGCGAACGGTCGATAGGTTAAAGTTCGGAAAGTGTTTTAAGATCACTCCCGCGATGTCTTTCGGCGCAAACTCCCGACTGGGGTCACCTGCGACGAACTCCTGGACCGCCTCCCGTACAACCTGTCGGACTGGCTTGTCACGAGACCATTTCGACGAGGACGTTTTCAGGCTGTTTGTCTCCTCATGGCCAACCAATGTATCGGTTGTAACCAGTATCTCATTGCTACCGGTCTCGAAGACAGAAAACGCAATACAGCTGATGTCTATGCTGTGTTGAATTCTGAGAAATCTACTGACTCTCGATACGCTCGGTGGAATGACCTCCGCTGCAATGAACAGCCGCATTCGCGACTTTAACTTGGGACGGGCCTCGACTTCGAACGTCTCCAAAAATCTATTGTTAAGCAATAACTCGGCCTGGTCTGACGCAAATCCCATGTAGTTGGCCGCGATTGCGACGATATCATCTTCAGACAACTCGTTAGCCCAGGCTGCATACTCGAGGATCTGGGCCACCACCTCGCGAGGTGCTTGTGCTTTTTTGAGCTCGATAATCACTAAGTTGCCCTCGCTGTCTAGCGCAAGCAAATCGGGGAAAACCGTTCCAGCATCGACGTTTGCAGAGGTTTGGCGGCCGATGATGAGCAGTGGTTCTTCCGCAAGTGCCCAGGGATTCTTTTCGAGCCAATTCTCAAGATGCTTTTCAAGCGCTAGTTTCGCAGGCTTCGCAAGTTCCAGTTCCGCGACGTGCGGATCGGAACTGATCCCCTTAAGTTTGAAAAGAGCCATTAGCAGCTACCATTTCTTTTAACGTTGATGACAAGGATAAGATGACGCTCTCGTAGCAGACCACACCCAAAGTATGGAAATTTCACGCTTCGGATTCGCTTTCGTGTGTGGATATTTGTTCTATCTCGACGGGATTCGCCCGTCCTTGAAGCCCAAAGAGAACTGCGACCAATTCGCGAGTGGTCGCAATCGGAGTGAATTTTGCTTTGGGGATCACTCGAATCGCCGCTCGCTCTTTCTTCACGCCTTCGGAGTTCCCTTTTGTATGAGTTGCCACCTTGAACCCATCTAGCGATGGTAGAGGCATGCCGCTCGCTCCACCAAAGAGAAGATAGGACAGGCTGGCCCGGCAGGATTCGACATCTTCGCTACGCACTATCCAGACAATGCAGCCGCTGGGCTTAGCTGCTAATGCGATATTGACTTTTTGCCTCGCAGTTTTGGATTCACGCCTTGAAGTTTTCAGCTGTACATGCCGCAAGACTTCATTGCACTCGAGCACGACGTCGTATCCTGACGCATCTACTTCGGAACGGAGTACTTCCACGGTCTTTCCGTAGTAGTACCAAGCTTCCTG
>JANMHA010000262.1:0-7392 GCA_031374925.1 Pirellula sp.
CATCCAAATCAGCTTGGATTGCGTTATACTTCTCTCCGATCCATGTAACGACTTGTGCATCCGGCATGCGATCCATCTTGGCGGAAATGCACCCCAGGAATCAACCTCAATTCGGTAACTTATTGTTTAGCGACGCCTAAGGCGGTCGAGGCAGCAGCGGGGTGCTCGACTTTCTGGGCTGAACCGCGCATTAGGACACCAAAACGCGTACGTCGGAGACGAGCTCCGAGCGGACGAGAACTCTTCACAGCCTAGGAACGGAGGGGGGACAAAAACCACAGCCTTGGAGCGTCGCAACCGACAAAAACTACTCGCGGACGTTGAGTTCCAGTTTCCAGCATTGATCGCTTCGACTGCTTTTGCACCACAGTTCGAATACACCTAACTCCGTTATCCTGCTCTGGAATCTCACTGGGACAACTTGCTCACCTTCGGTCGCGATCAACTCGACCTCCAGCGGCGAAGTCTCCTCGAGTTCGTTGTCGTCCCAGCCTCTAAGATAAGTTCCCGCCTCGTCTTGTTTTCGCATCGTACTTGAAAAGAAACGAAAGCGGCCGCGCTGCCCGACTTTGAGTCCTACCTCACGACTCTTTACGTCTGTTTGCGTTCCTTCCTCCATGCCTTGCGGAACGACGCACAAGGCTTGCAATGGTCTTGGCCTGCCAGGAATCGATGGCCCAGACGTTTCGATGCCCACATAATAACTTCGTGCCGTTCCACCTCGAATCCGAATACCCCCTTGTTGCTTGGTCCAAGCGTAATAGGCAGCACCGCATGCGACGGCTTGATCTAGATCTTCCACTCCCCCAAGCACAATTGGGGCTTTGCCTTCCGCATTCCAGGAGGCTAGGGTTTGAAGCATCCGCTCGCGGAACGAATCGGAGTTGAACACTCCGCCATTAAAAAGGAGATGCGTCAGCATCATCGGGGTTTGTTCGTCGGATCGCAAATGGTCGGCCAAGAAAGCTCCGACATGTTTCGTAATCGCCGCGTCCGATTCGAACGGCAATCCGATTTCCTGAAAACCACTGGCTCCATCGCGAATCGGGCGTTCATCTCGACCTACCAAGGGAAAGAAGCCGTCTACTAGCGTTTTCTGTACCGTCTCACGGTCCAACTCAATCGAAACGGTACCTCCAATCAGTTTACTTCCTCGTCCCAAAACGTTAAGTGGAAAGGAATTCGGAGCCGACTCTCCATTAAGCAACGATTCTTTTGCTAGTCGACAGGAATGCCAAAGTGAAACCGACTGCCAAACATTTAGCTTGGTCCCCTTGTTCGCAAATTGCAGTGATGCAACGTGGGCTAAAGTCAAATCCATGTTGTCGCCGCCGATCAACAAGTGATTGCCAACCGCTAGACGATTCATATTGAGCTCGCCATTCTCCGATTGAATCTGGACAAGAGTTAAGTCGGTTGTTCCGCCACCGACATCGCAGACCAACAACACGTCATTCTCATGCAACGACTTGCGCCATTGTTGTCCGTGCGCATGGATCCAGTTGTACAAAGCTGCTTGGGGTTCTTCCAGGAAAAGAAACTCCTCGGGGAATCCTGCAGCTAACGCCGCCTGCTTTGTAAACTCACGAGCGACTAAGTCGAACGAAGCTGGAACGGTTAAGACAATGCGTTGTTCCGCAAACGGAGCGTCTGGAAACTCTATTTGCCAAGCATCGACAAGGTGATTCAAAAAAGCGGTCGTCGCTGTGATCGGTGAAACCAATTTTGTGTCCGCGTCAGACTCCCATGGCAGGATCGGCGATTGCCGATCGACTCGCTTGTTGCACAACCAGCTCTTGGCGGCTGCGACGACGCGATCAGGCTGTTCGCTGGCGATGCGCCTGGCGTACTCGCCAACGATCCCAAAGCTATTTCGAATTCCCGGGACCTGCAATGCCGTTTCGTCGAGCGATTTGGCAAGGTAAAGAAACGAGGGCAATGAAAGGCGTCGTTCCATGGCGCCAGGAGCAACCAATTGGGGGATCGGTAGAACTGCGACCAACGCTTCTGGCTCGGCCAGCGGTGCAAAGGCAAGCACCGAATTCGTGGTTCCTAGGTCGATTCCAATACAATACTGAGCTGGCATTTCGGCAAGGCTTTGAATGAGATAATGGACTGCACCAAACGATGCACCCGCCGATTATTGCGACAAATGACTCTTGAGCAACTCCCAAGCTGACTTCTCACGGGCTCCGGCCGTCTTTTCAACGATGATTTTGTGTCGATTCAGCTCATCATCGATCACGGTTCGATCGATCATATGAACTCGACTAGCGAGAATTGCCAATTCCAAAATACTATGCCTGGCACGGTTCCATCCCCAAAACGGACGTATTTCTCTGTGATGGCTGAGCGAACACTCGGCGATCGCACGAGGGGTCGAAAGATCCCATTGATCGATACTTAACGCATAATAACGGCAACTCAAATCGAGAATCCACCCGAACTGACTATCGTGCTTTGCAGCCATAAGATCACGAATCTGATTGGCATCGAGGATCTCTGAAGCGGCGGAACGATGCTCGCCTGGGTTACATAGACCTAGGACTGCGGCTGCCATCAGGAGGGGATCATCCACCACGTGAAATACGGCTCGCGATGATTTTTGTAGATTCAAAAATGTGGTCGAGGATTGGAATGGTTTCAATGTCCAAGAAGTCAGTTCAAGATTCACGTGGGGACCGATAGGGGCAACATGCATCGACCCGTCCGCGTTCTCCGTTGTTAGAACTCCCTCAATCACCAGCGACATTGTCTATACTCCAATCCTTACTCCATACCCCAACGCTGTGAAGCATTTGATCCAACGAATGTTCAGGTTGAGCGGGAGCTTGTCTCCCCTCAACCTTGTTTTGGCGTCCTACATTGGTCGGTACCCTACGCACATCGCTCCCGCCTCGCCCGCCAAAGGCGGGCGAGGCGGGAGCGATGTGGTAAAATTCACGGACTGAGCCGAACTCTTAGGACGCCAAAACGGAGTCCGACGGAGGCAAGCTCCGAGCGGACAAAAGTGCTTCATAGCGTTGCCCTTACTCCTTACTCCTTACTCCTTACTCCTTCCATACAGATACGGATTCAAAGTCGGGTCGTTGTACATCTTCATTTGCCGATAAGTGCGATGCCGCTTAACCCCTGAATATATATCGAGGAGAAGCTCATCGAGCGATTGCGCAAGATCTTTCTGCTGCAATCGACAAATAACCAATCGCTTACTGACTTTCTCTAGATGTTGCTGGTCGGAATCCTGTCGGGCTAGTTGTTCATCGAGGTGATAGATTCGGAGCGCCATGATGGACAGCCTATCCATGGCACTCCCCGGAGTCTCGGTGTTTAGCTTCGCCCCTGCGAGGCTTTGTATGGACTTTTCCTCGAGGTTGGCAGTGATCCAATCATCGATCTTCTCAATCCAATCATTCCTGGCTTGATTGAACCGGTCGATGTTTCGCTTGACTTCTGCAATCTTGGCATCGGATACGTCGCGACTTCGTGCAATATCCTCTTCGTGCCAAAGCAAATAATTAAACTGGTGTTGTTGGCATACGGTTGCAAAGAGAGAAACACCCACCCCACCCTCCATATAGGGATTGTCGATCGATTCCCGGTGCCATCGTGCAACGCAACCGATCTGCATCTCAACAATTTCTTTAACGCTATGCATGAAGGCGCCATTCATCCGACGTGGAACAGGCTGCCAGCCTGTCGAAGATCTGCCAAGACAGGCTGGCGGCCTGTCCTACGTAAATCACCAGCTTACCCGCTGCGTTACGCCGCCCGTACTGCGCGACAGTTTTGAGCCCATTGGATCCAGTCGGCCACTTCCGCTTGGTCGGGAACGCTGGATCCGCGAAGAATTCTTACGCCATGCTTACTGCTCGCAAGACGAACGACCTTATTGTACAACTCGCTAGCGTCACTCGCCGCAAGTTGCTCGGCAGTCGTTAGCCCGCAACCGACTATCAGCTGAGCATCGTGCCCCCGAAGATTTGGAATACGACAAACCAGCAGGGCTTGCTGTTGCCATTGCTGAACAACATCAGTGGATATGCTTCGATCGGAAAGCTGCGAAGCGACATTTTCAGCATTGACTGCTATGAGATCACCCACGGTCGATATATTGAAAGGAGCCAGTCGTTCGACCATGCGAGGTCCGATACTGGGTGCATCTACAATTGGGCTATCAATATCCAAGTGGAATTTCCACTGTGATGCACCCTTTGCACCGGTCGACCGAGTGACATTTGAGCCGCCTACCGCGCTGGTTCTTTGGCTTGGCGAAACGGATCCGATTCCAGGTTCGGCTGAGGGGTAGATAGATTCGCTAACGCCAGCAAATTGAGGTCCATTACTTCCTTTAACGCCATTCTCGTTGGTTCGAACAATCCTAGGTCTCGCTTCGTAGCTCGTTTCGCGACGCACCTGGCGAGCGCGACCGCTATTTCGGTCCGATCGAATAGGCACAACTTCTTCGCGAGTACGATTGGCGTACGATTGTCGCATATCTCCAATCCATTTGCGGATCCTGGCAACTTCAAAGGAAGTTGCGTTTCGCAATAAGTCCTGTCCGGCAGATGCAGAAAGGAACGATTCCACTCGTTGTACTAACTCAACGGCAGGCAGGCTACGCAAAGCATCCGACCTGGTGATGCCACACCCGACCAAAACTTGCGCGTCGAAGGCGCGAAGCTGCGGCGTGCCGCACATCAATTCGGCAACGCGTTGGATTTGATCCAACATAGCGGAATCGACGCGGATCTTGGAACCCAATTTAGATGTGGATGCTCGCAGCAAGTCGCCTACGCGATAAATACCGGATGCATTCAATCGTCGCGTCAATTCGGCACTGACACCAGGCGCGTCCTGAACAGGATTATCCACCTGTAAAAAATAACTCTTGCCGCTCCTCGCCTTTTCGCGCGAACCACCGGTTGGACGAGTTGGAGATGACGTTTGAGTCTCAATCGGTAGCCACCACGAATGGTTCGCGAGCTCATTAGCCATGCCGGTAAGTTGCCGATTCAACTCCAGAATCTCTATTTCGGGCGCATCGGCGCTGACAATGCGTAACGGCCTCGCGTCACGCACCGTGGAATAGTTTGCGGAATGCTCCATAGTTGGGTACATGCCAAACTCGTTTTCTCCATCGAGAATATAGCTAGGGCGCGCATACCGTGCCACCTCCAACATCCGAGAAACGGTACCGCCGTGAGCTGCTATCCTTCTCGCGATAAGTTCATCGTGGGTCGAAAGAAGCAATTGCCGTCCTTCGCGTGAAAAAGCCGAGAGGACATGGAGGATCTGCTCAAGCGATTCCCCTCGGAAACTGCCAAGCGAATCATCGAGGAGCAACGGAATTCTGCCAATTCTAGGTACTGCCGCTTGAGCGATCGCAAGCCGAATAGCTAGATCAACCAGTTTTCGCTGCCGCGTATTCTCGCTCGGTAAAGTGTTTTCATAATACGCATTGCGATGGCTGGATTCGCTCGCAAGTCCAACCGAACCACTTCGATTCACCTGTTGATCCAGATAGGATGCTTCCACTGCCCAGTGTGGAAGCTGTCGAGCGGCGCCAGACGTCAATTCTCGAAGGTACTTTTCGGCTGTTGGAATGAGCGATCCCTCTGTCGTACGGCGGTATGGCGAACGAGTCCTCAAATGGGATTGAACCTCTGACAAGCGGCGGTGAGTCTGAGCTCTTCGATCCCACCGACGCAGCATTTCTTCGGAATGCGCGTGCTGCTGCCTCAGTTGAACATCATCCCAACGCTTCACTGGATGACTGGTATGTGCTGTTCCAACAATTCTATGTTCTGATCCCAACGCTGACTGTTCGACCAGCAATGAATCGATTTTGCTCTGCAACCTTTGACGTTCCGCCACGCACTCGGCGCGATCGAAACCCTGCTTGCTTTTGCCGAAGGTTGCGTTATGAAGAGAAACGTTGTTGAAATGTGTTGAATTGGGGTTCACTCTGAGACTGTCCGCACGATGCTCATTGAACTGAGAATTTGCCTCGTTGACGAGAGACTCCTGTTGGAGCGAACGCAGTCTCGCGATCTCATGCTGGATTGCAGTGAGTCGGTCGCTTGTTGGAGCCGAACAAGGCTGACAACATCGTTCTGCTTTATCGGACGCTTGTTGGTTCATGGTTTGAATATGCGCCAACTCGGCGGCGATTCGATCTCGCTCGATCGACCACCAAGCTCGATCGTGATCGACACTTTCGGAATTGCGAAGCCGTTCTAATAACTCCTGTTCCTCAGCTTTCAGTCGTTGATATCCCTCATCCAACTCGCTCTTCGCGGCGCAGTGAACGCCAAGTCGACTTGCTGCCCACCAAAGTTTTTCCGGGGAAACCGTGCCGAGAGGACTGCAGAAAACCATGCCAAGGATGTCGCCGCGGAGATCGTCCCATCGACCCTCTTGCTCGTCTCCATCCCAAAATATGTTCCCAAGCCCACGAATCTGGTCTTGATCGTCCGAGTGAATTGGCCGTTCCGATGGATGCAATGGAGAATGAACGAACCGAGAAGGAAGAAGTGGTGAACCGCCAGCGTAGGACATCAAACGGACGTGGCCACTTGCATCAGCCCATTGCAACGATCCATCAATTGTTTCCGCCTCCTCGTCGTAATTCAACTCATTCGAGCAACCACCGCGAAATAATAACCCTTTCACAAACCTAGTCATTGCCAAACAACCAGGCGCCGCAGTCGCATAGATAGCATTCAAGCCGCAGCCTAGAGGCCCAACCTGCAAGTGCTCAGCGGAATTTTTCCGGTCGATATCCATTCGAATGATATGCATATTCGGGCTCCTCCCTCACCAAAATCCATTTACAAAGCGACCTATCCATTTGGATCGCCGTGGGTCAATGAGCAGCCTAGCACAATGGCGCAGACTAGGTAAAGAGCAGTTAGAAGTTGGGTATGGGCAGGGTGCAATAGCTCTTGTTACACATGCTCCCTCGTTCCATGGAAACGCCCTATTGTGTAGTGCCTACTAACGCCTCACTCGAAAATCTTGGCCGAAGCCTCGTCTTTTGCATTCTTTTCCTTGGCAAGGTCGTTGATGGTCGAGGCGATGTCGACGTGCATCCACGTCGGAGCAGCAGCCGTTATCAGCGTCGCTGCCAGCTGCGTGGCCTGTACCACCCAAAGTACCGCCCCCGTTCCTAGTACCGTGGTAGCGATCGTTCCCATACTAAACACTACCGCCGACTGACTTGAATCGTCGTCCCGACTCTCTCGCTCGCCACTCAACATCGCTCCTGGTAAAACAAACGCTTCCCTCGATCGCAACGTCTCCGTTTCCTCGTGCCTTCGATCGCCTGTCCATTGATCGATGTCGCGCCTCGTTACGCGGCGTGTTAAAGCCGCGTTCAACTCGCCCACC
>JANMHA010000264.1:0-11947 GCA_031374925.1 Pirellula sp.
TGCGAGATCGAGATTGCCGATCGAATAGTTTGCCGTGGCTCGCAACTCTCGCAAGCTGGGATCGTCGAATTTCTCGGCTAGCATTTTTTCAAAACTTGCAAGTTGATTTCGGAACGTGTCGAGTGGGTCTGGCAGTCGACCAGCGTGTGCAACGGCCACATCCCACTGTGGTTGATGGACCAGTTCGAATCCGGCGTAGGCGGGTCGTAATTCAGAGGGTGCACCCTCGTTGGACCAAATGCCTGTATAGAGTCGCTCGCCTCTGGAATTCGTGCGTACGGAGATGGTGCGTTGCGATGGGATCCCCTTTTCGGTGAGTTGACCATTCGTTGCGATGATTTCTTGTTCGGTTGCATCGACTACGACGCGTCGCTGTTCTTTTTCTCGTGTTGGCTCTGACCAGAGGACGATGCAAGTTGGATCGGATGATTCTTCGGTTGATGGGATTATGCAGATATCGTCTAGGAGGAGTCCGTCTTTTTCCGCGTTCTTGTCGAGGGTGGGTAAGGCGGATTTAGCGATGTTGGTTTCGAGGTGCCAGCGTTTCGTGTCACGGGTCCAGATGGCAGCAAATTGAGCCGCAGACGCCAGCGGTTCAGGACTCCACGCCCTCACTCGTGTTGGTCTATAACCGCTGGTTCGCAATTTCTCGGCGACTTCAATAAACTTGTCCATCGGCATGTCCACGACGTAAGCAAAGCGCTCACCGATCATGCCGTGTGCGGATTCAATCGACGCCTGGATCGTCGCATCTGGCTCAACCCAATGTTTATCCAACGGTGCATCATGCCAATTCGGCTTGACGCTGCGATCCAAGATGGATTCAAACCGCTTGACCGCCAAATCGCGATGCTTCTGCAGAACCGGAAACAAGGCCTTGTCCGAGGGTGTATCTGCCGCAATGACCAACTCGACGAGCGTCGCTGGATCGTTTGCTGCGTAGTCCGCCAAAAGTGACGTTGCCAACGTCCGAGCTAGTTCACCTCGCGCTGGGTCCTTGAAAATCACAGTCAGAGCGGGAATTAGCTTCGCAGAGACCGGGCGAACCAATTCCTGGTACTGGCTAACGTAAGTCGGACTGACAGCGACGAGCTGCTCTGAGACAAACGCTGCAAACTTCGATTCATCCCAAGCAGCATTCGAAGGATCGAAACCGGCCAGCGCACTTGCGGCATGGAAGCGTCGTATGGCCGATTGTTTGTCATCCAGTGCGATTTGCCAATAGGCTGGAATAAGGTTCGTTTTGTGGAGTTCCAAGAGCGTCCGAACGGGTGCCAGTTGCGTTGGCGAACTGGTCAGCAGACGCTCTTTCAAGTAGTTCACAAGTGCCGCGTCCGGCGAAGTTTTGGACGACAATAAGGCAAGACCTGCGTGCAATTTGGCATTCGAATCCTCGGCCGAACTCTTAAACGCATTTTCCAGATCATCTTGAGCCCACTCTCGATATTTTTGGAGGCCGTCAATGATCGAAACGAGATTGGAACTATCTGCTTTGAGCAATCCATCGACTCGACTACCGGCTTCTGCCTCCATCCTCTGAAGATCGAAATAGCCTTTTGTCCGTACACCAATCCCAGCAAATGCAACCACCAACACGGCTGCCAATCCAACCCGTGTCATATGCATGCGAGTTGTGGATCGCATCATGGATCGCTGCGGGTCTGTCCAATGCTTACGATCGGTGAGTCGGCTGATACCAAACCATTCAGGAAGCGTCGGCATCTGCTTCGCTTCACGTTTTGCATTCCAAGCCGACGCGCGTTCCTCGAGTTTTAGTTCAGCCCGGCCTTGTTTTGTTTCGCGCTGCTTGCGAGTTAGCCAGTCGCGGAGCGATGGAACGAGGTAATCATGCGTCAGTTGAAAATACTTTTGCCCCGCTTGGTTTTGCTTCCGAGATTCATTGCCAGTGTCCTTGCCTTCAGGGTCGGTCGGCGTGATCAGCCGGATCTCACTATCCAGAATGCGGAGCAGATCGTCGAAATCTTTAGGGCGGTTGGCGTAACCGGATACTGCCAACAATTCGTCACGGGATTTCATCTGACCCTTGATGTCGGTGCCAGAAGCGGGCAGAAAAGCTTTGAGTACCGCCCGGGCAGTGTTTTGATGGTATCGACGTTCCGGGGGTGAAGTGGAAGCACTGAATGTTTCTTCAAGGAAGGTCACACCAATTCCGGTCGTGCCGCCGACTTCCTGCAACGTGGCGGGGGTCCAGCTCTTCCCCTTCATCATTTCGGCAAACAACGCCAGACGAACGCAGATTACTTTGCCTTCCTCGGCCAGTCCGGCGACTGATTGTTTCACGAAGTCTTTCTGCTCGCTCGTCGTTTCGCTGATGTTCTCTGGGAGTTTACCGAACGCTCGACCAAATGCTGCCAGTACCTTCCTTGCATGTTCGAGGTCAAACAAATCAGCCAAAGCACTGTTATCACCCTCAACAAGCCGAACTTCCAATTCCCGGAGGAAGCGACTTACTGCCAGCCAGAAATCATCCCGCACCATGACAATGCACTGCACCCGACCTCCATCGCATTGCCGTAGTGACTGCACTAAGTCAGTGTTTTCCTTTTCCTTCTTCGCGTGCAGCCATTGCTCGAACTGGTCCAGCACAATTAGCACTTTCTTGCCGACCAGAATGCCCTGGCCACGCCTCAACTCTGCCAGCGTTTTCTTCAGCGTCAAATTGTCTTCCAATCCCGGGCAGCGTTTGCGCAGGCCATGCAGCAGACGGGTTTCTGTTTCTTCCGGTGTGGCTTCGATATAGACGGCGATCACCTCTTCCGAGAGACGAGGCAATAGTCCAGCTTTGACCAGTGACGACTTGCCGCAGCCCGATGGTCCATAGATCAAACCTACCTTGAAGGTGTTGTCAGGATCGGTTTCTTCAATGCGCGTCTTCCAAAACCGCAAGCTGTCCGGCAAGCCTTCTCGATCTCTTGGGCCAGGCAATAGTTCCAGGAAGAAATCAGCATCGTGAGCGTCGAACGAACGCAGTCCCTTCGGCGCAATCTTGATAGGCTGGCTGTCGGAGGAGCCTGTTCCCAACGAAGCCGAGGAAGCGGCAATCGAACCAACCGACGTTGAAGCCACATGAAAGGCATGTGTTTCCGAGGCGATTCCGCCAGGCGATGCGCCACTCTGGATCGCAGTCTGCTCGGCCAGGAAGTGTCGCAGGTCTTCGGCCATGTCGTGTGCTGAAGAATACCGATCATTAGCCCGTTTCCCCATCGCCTTGTGGCAAATGCGTTCCAGTTCCTTCGGCAACTTTTCATCATATTGACGGAGAGGCCGTTCGTCGTAGCTGGTCACCTGCTCGAATAGTTCGGCCTGCGTATCTCCTCGGAACGGCTGCCGACCGGCCAGTAGCTCATAGAACACGATACCGAGACTAAATACATCGCTGCGGCCATCGACCCTGTGTCCTTCACCCCGAGCCTGTTCAGGAGACATGTAGGCCGGAGTCCCAGCGTACTTTGGACCCTTGCCGATGTTCTCTTCCCGCAGCGCGAGTCCGAAATCGACTACGTATGGTTTGTCGTCTTTGCCTATGAGAATGTTGCCTGGCTTCACATCCCGATGCACGAGTCCCTGCTTGTGGGCGTAGTGGAGAGACTCAGCAACTGTGGCCACAATTGCGGCGGCTTCGCGGTACTTGAGCCGGTGCTGCTTGATCTTCGTGGCGAGGTCGGTGCCAGGGATGTATTTAGAAACGATATAGCAGGGGCAATTCTCCATGCTACCTACATCATGCACCGGGACGATACCTGGATGATCGAGATTGGCCACCGTGCGGGCCTCGGCCAGATATGCCTCGGCATCCTCTGGTTTAGAAATCAGTTGCGCATGAGGCACTTTCACAGCCACGCGACGATTCAGTTGCTCGTCATGCGCCAGGTAGACTATCCCAAATCCTCCTTTGCCAAGCACCTTCTCGATCCGATAGCGACCGATCCGCTGAGGATGTTCGGCAACTCCAGCGTCACCCGGCAGGATGGGATTCTCTGGTCCATCCTGAGTCTTGTCGTACGGGTCGAAGTTGTTCACAAGTAGGTCATTTCTATTTCACAAAAGCCAGGCATCGTCACAAAGAAGGTGAATGTTAAAGGATTCTAACAGAAAGCGAGTTCCGCTGTCGATTCGGCCGCCATGAAGAAATTCTTCGTTCTCGCAGTCTTCTTACCAACCTCTCTCTAATTCCCACACAATCGCTTGAGCTTCCTTCCCACACGAGGTAACTGTGGGTCGCAGATGGCGGCCAGCGTTTCGCCTGGCGTCAGAGAAACAACCGATGGAAACTTGACATGAAACAGTCGGAATCAGACGCGATTGTGGGTGCCGATGCGTCCAAGAGAATTCGAGCGATTGCGTACTACAGACAGTCTACAGACCACCAACGGGCCAATTCCATTACCATTCAGCAGAATCAAGTGCAAGAATGGGCCAACAATAATGGCGTTGAAATAATTCACGAATTCTCTGATAGGAATGAGTCGGGGATTTCCAGCGAGGAACGACCTGCCTTTACCGAGATGATTGAAGAGTGGGTGACGATTGATGAGAAAATGATGAGAGCGAACAAGAAAATGGCAAATCTATTGTCATTGCTGCTATCAGTCTCAAGCGCCAATTATCGCTTGATCTCCGATTCGTCGATGTGAATCGGACCCCAATCGTTCTCACCGGCTCCAATGGATGTCAGTGGATAGTTTGGCGGACGGGGATCCCGTTTGTGGCCTACCTTGTCATCCCATGCATCTTTCTGATCCCATCCATGAGTGATCTTGCCGTAGGAAAAGGTGGAGTAGCCGGCCTGCTTGAACGAGCTGGCAATGGACGTGGCGTTATCTAGTGGTTTATTTCCGTCCAACTTCAAGGCGTTGTTGTAGTGCCCCGAGGTCCAAGGGGCCACACCGGAAAAGAACGCCGTCCTCGAAGGGGAGCAAACAGGCGCTGCGGTGTAGGCGCGAGCAAAATTGACGCCGCTGTCAGCGAGCTTGTGCAGGTTGGGCGCGATGACCTTACCCGCGTATCGATCCGGGTCGCCGAGCATCCAGGTGTTCAAGTCATCGGCGATGAGCAGCAGGACTCGGCGTCGATGTCGTTGGTTAACGCGGTTAAGAAGATGGCCGTCAGGCCGATGGCAGCGATCATCGTAAGGCCTCTCGTTTGGCTTGGAAGTAATACCGGATTCGGCGAGCGAACGTATTAGTTCAGCGGTCTTGCATAAGTTGCAAAAGCCGCCCGTAAGCATTGAATTCTAATCGATCCAAAAGTCGCACGCCACTTGCACATGTGGACATAGAAGCAGCGTCTTGGAAGGAATCGAAGTATACACAGTCGATGAGATCGCAATGCATCCAACGCTCACAGTGGATGGGCTAGGGAAATTGCCACTACGGACTACGCACCAACCTGTGGAAGTGGCAGACGCTAGGTTGCTGGCTGGACGATCCTGCATGCGTACGACGCTTTCTACAGTTGATGAGGTAGCCTTGAATCCAGCCGAATCTGGGAAGCTCGCTAGTAGTACAACCTATTGGAAATCGCAGGATTTTGTCGGAGGGAATCGAATGCTTGCACTAGGGAAGAGATTTGCAATTGCTACGGCAGCTGTTGGTTGGGAAGCGGCGAAATCCGGCCGCTATCCCGATCCTTTTGTTCGTTCGTCATTTCTTTATTCTGTGCCAGTAAGCCAACCGTTTTTGACGCATGTGTCTCGATCAATGTCTTCCCTCCCGTCGATTGTGAGGAGAGCTCTAAGTGCGTTCTCAGTTATTTTAGGGTTTAGGTAAAAGACTTGTCCATCGCAAAAGCATACAACTGGATTAGCGCCACTTTTGTTTGCAATTGAATTGGGGCCGTCATTTACTCGGAAAGACATTTCCGTTCCGTAAAGGTCTAACGGATGTAGCCAATGAATGTCATTCCGTGACGTCTCTGCAATCGCGATAGTGTTTGCCAATCCATCGATGATCTCGTCTGATCGCCGAACGCCGCTTTGCGAGCCGAAAAAACTATCACCGACAATCATCACAAAACGCGTTTGCTGAGGAAAGTTAAGGTCATGCCCAAATTCAAAAGGCATTCCACAAATGGAAGAATCGTCTGGCGTAGGTCCCTTCCCGACTCGAAGTGGGCGTCTGTCCAGAAGCATATTCTTCGAGCAATCCCACGGTATGTCAAAGTCGTACTCAGAGAAATGCGGTGACGAGGTTAAGAAAGGCGACATTCGTATTCGCCAGCTATGTCCCTGCATTGCTGGAGGTGGAAATCGTTTGAACGCAGATTCATAGCTAAGCAGTCCCATACCAAGATTGCGTAGAATGAATGAAGGACGGTGACTGAGGCGATGCCACGACCATTCCCAATACAAATTCTTTGCCCACACTCCGAGGCCAAAAAGAATCGCAATGCAGATGCCAATCGGCACAAATCTAACCGCAAGTCTTCTGATCGGCTGATCGCTCGTAGATAAAGAGCAGTAGGCCAGCAGCGCCAGCCCGCTAGTCGCTAAAGTTATCGCCACGAGTATTAAGATCACTAATCGCACCTCTAGCAAGGACGAACGTCCCGATTCAGCGAGGGCGAGGAGTTGACTCAAAAAAAGTCAGAACACGTGACCGAGCACTTCGCTGCAATTTTTTGTTCGTCCTTATTCTAGCGTGAAGAGTTCGGCCTATCTACCTACTTAATCCAGTTATCAAGTTCATCAAGGGAGTGAACACTCCGCAGATGTAGACCAAAATGCCAATAGTCGTAAAGCCAATCGACAAAGCGCTAATTCGATTTGCAACCGAATGGAAGTAGGGCTGAGTGCCAAACGAAAAAGACAGGATGGCAATGACAAGAATTAGAATAGGGAGTCCACGCCAGCAAGCAATCCATGTCACAAGCGGCAGTTTGATTTCAAACTCGATAAACATCGCTACAAAGTTTCGCTGTGAAAAGAGAATTCCAATGGCAATCAGTCCGGCAAACAGAACGGAGAAGTACGCGAGTTTAGCCGATCGTTTTCGGGATGACGGAAGCGAAGCGACACCACTGCCTATTTCACTCTGATACGGATTTGGCAACGTCATGCGGTACCCTGAAGTGACGAACGCCACCGATGACTCAGCGGCGGTAAGTAAAGTTTCTAAAAGTCAAAGCGGTTGATCCGCCGCTTGGTGTCCATCGGATTGTTCGTCGGCTATTCTGTTGACAGTTCTCGGCCCGACGAGCCGAAGAACTCACCCATCTCCGTTCGAGAGAACGGCCATCTTGACTCGTCAGTATAGTCATCCGCGAAATACGATGCGATCTCATCCGCATTCCACGGTCCCAGCGACGCCATGTAATCTGGATACATGTCTTGCAGTACCCGCCAATCAACATCCGGTCGCTTTATGAGTACAAGACTACCGGAACGGCGAAATATCATATTTGCCCGATCAGGAATCGTTCTTTCAATGTCAGTCAGCGGTTCCAGTTCATCTCTGTGGAAATCGGAAAGCCATAGAGTAGTTCCATTTGTTTCGGAACATTCAACCACGTAGCGGTCTGGCAACCCGTCTGCGTGTAAAAGCTCGAGTAGTGTTCCGATGTCGCCAACCCAAGGCGGGCGTTTATTCAGTCGCCAGCCATCGTATTCATTTGATGACTGGAGCAACGTCTTGATTCGGACGAGTTGATACTGCTCCAACGTGGTCATAGTTTCGAACGCTGTAGCCGACGAAAGAATCAATGTAAGTCCTGGGTTTGGGGTGGGAGTCATTTGAATAAAATTTTGCGACTCAGCCCCGTGATCTTGCTTAGCGGCTGAACGCTTTACCTCCAACAAGCCGCATAAGTCTACCCGATCCTTCAGGCATCTAGCAAGCGACCTGCGCCAATGTCCACAGTGGGGATAGTCGAACCTGTGAAAATAGTCGCTGCTAGTGTCGGAGGGGTCCGGCGAAATCCGGTCACTAACCCGATCCGATTGTTATCCGCTTTTTGGCATTTGGATCGATTTGCGATGTAGATCGGTGAACGGATAGACTCCGTTTTGTTTTAGCAGAATTTTGAGGGTTGGACCATCAGTTTGCATCCTGAAATCAAGTTCAGGTTTCGTAATACCGATGCAAAGGCGTAACTCGAACGTCTGTCCGTAGAGCGTGAAAGAATCGTAGGTGTCAAACAGCAATCCCCCCAACACGCTTCCCCGCCGCTTCAGTCTATCCGAAGTAGCAGTCGCCCAGCAAGCGACCAGCGCCAGCGTCCAAAGTGTTTCGCTTAAGGAAATCGGTACTACGTCTACGCACCAACCTGTGGAAATCGGCGTAGGCTAGGTTCCTGCGGGTTCGCAATTCGGCAATCGACCTAGGCCAGCCCACGCTCGTCCCTAGAACAATGACGCAGAATCCAATCCATTATGTGTTCGTCGCTTCCGGTTTTGTCACGGCGTTGTTTGGATGAATGAACTCGCAATGAGCCAGCAATTGTTCAAGCCGATCGTCGACGACGACGTCTGGTTTTGGTAGGAAGCACACGAAGCAATCCGCGATTCCCAATTTAGTCGCCACCTCGCGAGAGTATTGAGCACCACCGCGGCTCCAGCAGTATAGCAGGTTCCCCGCATTGAACATATCGCGTACGTACCGGATAGCGTTAGGAATTGGAATCTGCTTTGTTCCAAATGATCTAATCAGTGTGTCGTCAACATCGACGAAGATCACCGATTCTTTCTGTGTCATGGGATTCGTCATTGTTTGGTCAAGTATCTCGACTATCGTCCCCAAGGCTATGTTATTTCTTCCCTCCGCCAGCGTGTACGAAGAGCCAAGCTGAAGTCTCGATTGTTGAACATCTGGACCATAAAAACTTAGTAGCGCTTCGGTTGAGTCGCCAGGTTCCATCCAGTTACACCCCAGAAATGTGGCCAATCGTCGCGGAAATGGCACTGGTACATGCTCAATGTGTGCGGTCCGCTTTGGCAGAACCCAATCAACAACGGATTCCGACGCAACGACAGTACTCTGCTTAGTCTTCTTGTGCCGCCGGAAACCTTGATCAAAAGGAATCGCTGTCAGGGATATTGAATAAGCGTTCACGAGCAAGAGGCCCAACATGTAGGCTAGGCTAGGCAAATCTCGATCATTTGCGTACCAAACCTCCCGTCGCTTCGACGAACAAATAAGAATCTATCCCAACTGGAGCGAAGCGGAACGGATGCATAGATTGTGCGTTGGACTGACCCGCTTCGTCTCCACGATTATCTATATTACTGCGAACACCGATCGGCTCGCTAAACCAGTTTCGCGTCACCAAGCAGTTTGTTCTCACTTATGGCACCTTGGCTCTCGCCAAACCCTCGATAGTCCATCGTCCAAACACGATACCCTGCATTCAAGAACGGTTCGATTTCCCAACGGCATTGCTCCATACTCCCTCTATTTCCATGAAGATAAAGCAGCGTACCATTCGCGGATGGGGCAAACGACTCAAACTTCTGAAGGTTGATTGCTGCCTCAACTGAGGGCCAGTCCATCTTCTTATTGGGCAATATCCTACCTGGAGGAGCAATGAATCCGTTAAACGCCGGTTCCAATTCTGGTTTTTCCTCATAACCAGTTGGCAACTCCCGGCGCTCCATAAGATAGGCATCCTGATTTTTGTAGAAAACTGCGTTGACCAGCACGAACACCACAACAAGAAGAAGCGTAGTCCACTTGAAGATCAACCAAAGAGTTATCTTGGAGCGTTTCGCCTTGGTTTCTTTTTTCATTTTGGTGATTCGGCATCTTGTTCGAGGCATGGAACCCGTGGAGTCATCGTGCACATCGTTTGACGCCAACCTTTTAATGCAGAACCAGCTCGCGCCGTCTCGGCCTAGTTCAATATATCGTGCTTTCGCTTTTCGAAACCCTAAGCATCGTCCAACGCCTAATAATGCATCCACCGGATGGGGCGGCCACTCAAAAGAAATGGTTCATTCCGTGTGCATCCAGCTAACGGATTCAAGAATCGTACTGCCTGATAGTGTGGGCTAGTCCGATCCTGCAGGAGTACGACGTTTTCCACAGTTGATGAGCCAGCCGTGAATCCGACCGAATCTGGGAATCTCGCAGCTAGGCATAGCCCCTGACTTACTTCGATCATGTCAGCTAGTTTTTCGTACAATGCGAAAAATCCAACAGGCTGACCGGGAGCTATATCAAGCGATTTGTACCCACAGATTCTGCGGACGAGCCTTTTGGCCTTCCCAATCGCTACTATAATTCAAGTGCCCTAACTGTAGCACGCATAAGATGTTTCGAAGGAACCAATTGAAAGATTACAAATGAAGCGAACGATGATTCTGCTCGGCTGGATGCTGGCTTGCCTTTTTCAGATGGAACTCGTGCGTGGAGATTTGATTTTGTCCGTGGATTTTGGAGTTGCAGATACGGCAACAGATTTTGGGAGTCCAAACGACGTCGCTTCCGGTTTCTTCGATTTCGCGTCACCAACCGGCCCTGTTGGCAATCCTGACTTTTACTCGACACTTGGACCGATCGCCAAAGCGATTGGACCGTATTCGGTGGAAGTCTTTAGACCGGGTGCGAGCAATGGTATCATCTTCGTTGATGGAGGAAACATGAGTTCCGCCGGAACCCTTAATGATCTACTCGAAGATCATGTTTCTGAGTTTGGGCTCGGCCTTCGAATTCGTGGCTTGAGTCCCGGGAACTACAGCATGACTTCGTACCATCACCTGTTAGGCGGGACTGCGCCGTCAACATTCGGGGTCTTTCGATCTGCGGGAGCATTGTATTCACAAATCGGCACGGTAACCACCAGTTTCGGCGCGAACCCGGCTGTCATTTCGCAATCGACTCTCAATTTCGCTCCAGATGCGGATGGCTCCGTTAACTTCAGGTTTGGGGACGGTTTAATTCGAGGATACGTCAATGGCTTCACCCTAACATCGGTACCCGAGCCAAACTCGCTCACAATGATTTTAGGACTGGGAACCGTGCTTGTTATTTTAAAGCACAGACGGCGCGCGGCCCATGACAACTAAAGCTGAAACCAATGTAAACCTCCAATAGAGCCTGTCGATCGAACGAGGATTCTGGTTGGCGAAGCGACTTGATTGCGGTTGGGAACTAGTGGCCACCTTTGGCCGGTACTGCGGCTTCGGCGGCCAATGCCAGCGGCCCTTCTTTTTTCGCCTGGGCATCGAACAGCTTCCCCGAGGTAAGCCGATCTGACTTTGCCGAACAGGGGTAGGTAGGTGCCAGGCATTCAGGCGCGCATTCGCGGCGCTAGTTGGCGAAATGCTTGGATAATCAACGAATGTGGAAGGAGCAAGCTGTTTACCTGGATCAGACAACGCTGTGGAAATAGACTTCTCGAATTCCAATGACGCGGCTTAAGACCGAGCGAGTCTTGCCGTATTCGCTGAAATTCCGACTGTCCTGCAACGCCTTTCAAAAATGTTGAAGCAAAGCGCGCTCTCCTCGACCGCCGACGGCGTCTTTTATCTTAGAGGTCCGAATTTCCTAGCGTTGGTTGCTTTTGAGATTCAGTTCAATGCGGAACTGGCGCGGCGGCTTCTCGAATCGTTGGCTCATCCTCTGCTTTCAACCGGTAATCACCAATTCACATGCGAGGAACTGTACTATGTGGCACTTAACGCGATTTCTCACGAGGAGCGGACTTTGGAGTGGTTCTCTGTGGAGCATCTCCCTGTTGGTGGGGGCCGCCATAGGTGACGACCCGAAATGCTTGAAGGTTGGAGACTCGATGCCTGAGTTCCAGTGCCTGGATGATCAAGGCAAGATGTGGGACTCCCGTGAGTACGTTTGCAAACAGACGCTTGTGATCTATTTCTATCCCAGCGACTTTGCGTTTTGTTGTTCGAGCCAAGCCCAACGCTATCGCGATTGCCAACGCGAACTGGCCGACAAAGGTGTGAAATTGGTGGGAATCAGCGGAGACACTGTAC
>JANMHA010000287.1:0-4785 GCA_031374925.1 Pirellula sp.
GGAAAAGATTTTAAAGACTGGATCAAGGAACGGTTGATAGGCCCGGGGCCAAAGTATGTTCCACCAATTCTATTGCCAGCCGATTTCTCTACGAAAATCTTGCTAAATTGATGGACTGTCTCGGTAAACACGTACGATTGGTTTGCTTACACAAGATTTAGTAGCAGCATTCCCTTGAGCAACTATTTTTACCGCTCTGATCGTAGATCTGCATAATAAGGGCAAACTCACTTCGCCCGGCGATCTTCAACCATAGGGGACTAGACGATGGATAAACCATTGGATTTCAATCGAGTCGATCAAGTTGTGGCAGAGCTCAAAGCGATGGCTTCGAATGCCTTTCAAACAGGGCAATCGATGGACCGGACCGAGCTGTCTATCTTCCGAAAGTTAATGGCGTTGGGCCATACGTTAGTTGGTTCGATCATCGAACGTGCTGGGGATGGTGATGTTGGCCCCTTTACTGAGAAAAATGGGCGAAGTTACAAACAGCTTCCAAAGCGAAGACGACGCTACCGATCCATTTTCGGTGAATTCCAAATTGAACGCTACGTGTATGGAACATCTCCAGAACAAGCCATCCAAGCCATTCCGTTGGATGAGCATCTAGGCTTGCCTGATAATGACTACTCGCTCGTTTTGGAAGTATGGACTGGAGTACTCGCAACAGACTCGTCTTTTCACAGTGCCGTCAAGTCACTCGAACGCATCACATCGATTCATGTTCCTCTGGACAGTGCGGAAAGAATTGAATCCCGCTTGGGAAAATCCGCCGCCTCGGTTCTCGACAACCCACCGTCCATAGATCGAGAGACCGAGGCTGAAATCTTAGTCCAAACTAGCGACAACAAGGGCATCCCTATGGTTCGACACCATGTTGAGCAACGCCCGGTGGGAGCACCAGCAGAACGCATGGGTCCAAAACCCAATCAAAAGCAGATGGCATGCATGGCAGGCGTCTATACGGTGGACAGAAACGTTAGGACTGAGCAAGAAATCATTGATGCCTTGTTCCTTGATGTCACAAAACAGGAGAACTCCGAAGTGGACGCCCCACGAATGAATCCTCGCTACTTTGCATCATTAACCAAGCATGACCAAGATGGCAAACCCGTCGGCAAGACAGCCGAAGAGCAAGCGCAACAATGGCTGACCACTAACACAATGCGTCGACATCGTAGAGGCCAAGAAATTTTGGTCATGCATGATGGCCAGCGTTCACTTTGGAACTTGAGTCAGGAGTATCAAAAAGACTGGGTTGTGGTCCACATACTTGACCTACTGCACGCGTTATCACGACTATGGTCGGCGGCCAAGATCCTCAAGCCCGCTAAAGAAGTGGACCAATACGTGAAAGACCTGCTTTGGCAGTTGCTAAGCGGCGGTGTAGGGTTAACGATCAGCGGGTTTCGAAGCTCTTTGAAACAAAAAGGGCTAACGAAAGCGAATGCCAAAGAGCTTGAAAAGATCATCAACTTCCTGGAAGCGAATCGATCGCGGATGAAATACGACGAATACTTGGCCAAGGGCTATCCGATAGCAACAGGATTCATTGAGGGCGCCTGTCGGCACGTGATAAAGGATCGAATGGAGCGAAGCGGAATGCGGTGGAAAGAACAGGGCGCACGATCGATGCTCAACTTACGCTGCATTGAGGCAAGCAAGCTGTGGGACGTGACGACTGAACAACACCGAGCGATAAATCTCTCCAAGTACGGTAAAGAGAGACGAAACTATAGCGAAGCGTTTTTGACAATGGCATCGTAACAACCCGACGAGCCGGTCACACCCATCTCAGAATCTCAGATCGCAGATCTCAGATCTCAGATCTCAAATCTCAAATCTCAGATCTCAGATCTCAGATCTCAGATCTCAGATCTCAGATCTCAGATCTCAGATCTCAGATCTCAAATCTCAAATCTCAAATCTCAGATCTCAAATCTCAAATCTCAAATCTCAAATGGCAAATGGCAAATGGCAAACGGCGTACAGCATCTCGTACATCGCGGATATCCGAGTGACTAAGATTGAACGGCGACGACGCGAAAGCCGATGTGGTCGTAGCGTCGCTCAGGTTCGAACCGTTGCCGAAATGCCGATCGATTTGGCCAGCCTGGGTCAGTCCAAGTGCCACCGCGACGGACGCGTGAGAAGTCCCCTGTCCGATTCTTCGTCGCCGTCGCTTTGGCGTTGTATAAGTCGGGATCGCGACCGCCGGGCAGCTTCGCATGGAACCAATCCCGGCTCCACTCACATGTGTTTCCGTGCATATCATGTAGTCCCCATGGGTTGGCCGGGTAGCTTCCTACCTTTGCAGCATGACCAAGCGATGGCCCCTCCTCTGCCCCGTTGTAAGGTTTCCCTGTGAAATTCGCCTGTTTGCTACTGATCTTGTCACCAAACGAGGTGGCTGTCGTCGTTCCGGCTCGACAGGCGTATTCCCATTGAGCTTCAGTCGGCAGGCGGACCTCCCAATCTATCGGAAGGTCTCCAGTCTTGCGGCCGATTTCGGTGAGTTTTTGACAGTACAGCTCCGCTTCGGCGAAGTTGACATTCCCTACGGGGAGGTCATCATCCTCAGGCAACTCAGACGTGAATTCGCCCGGCAGGTTACCGACGACTCGTTTCCACTGACCTTGCGTTGTTTCGTACTTTGCGGTCCAGAATCCTTTGCTCAGTGTGACCTCGACCTGATCCTCGCCGGGCCGCCGCTCGGGTTCGCTCCCGGGACTTCCCATTATGAATTTCCCTGGCGGGCACCAACAAAATAGGATTCCGAAGACTTCGCGCTCGTTCCCCTCCGACTGGCCGACGAATGCGGACGGAACAACCGTCGGGATCGGCTCCGCTACTGCCGACAATGGCTCGGAGCGTCGGCAGCTAGGAAAAGCGAATGAGAGCAGCAAGACTAAGCTATACCGTCTCGCGAAGCGCGCATCTGCGTTAGGGAAGTTGGTCGGAATTTCCATTGACGAATTCGATTCGCGGGGTTGTCGCTGTCGTCGCACAGAAAACGTAAGGGGCGTATTGGACTAACTAACTCTAAGTTGCCGTTTCATTAAATGCAATGGCCTTTCGGTTGATGCACTTAGCTACTTGAAATGCAGGACTTGCGTCTCGGAGAGACGCAACTACGTGAGACGCAACTACGTGAGACGCAACTCTTTTCGGCTCACCGAGTGAGCACCTACACCGCGAGCAAATGCGGCGATGTCAATGCGAGTCGCTCCGGCTTTTCGCAATGCGCGAGCCGCTTCGTGGGCTGTGGCTCCGCTGGTGACGATATCGTCCACGATCAAAAACTTGGCGCCCTTGATCGCTTCGATCGACTTGCATCCAAAGGAGTCGACTAAGCCGGTTCGACGTTCGACAATGGTCTTTGTCCCCTGTTTGTCGGTCCACCTCGTTCGAACAAGCCAATGCCGCCGTACGGGAATCTCTAATACGCGTGAAATGTTTTCTGCAAGCACTTCCGCTTGGTTGTAGCGGACCGTTACTCTTCGAAACCAGTGTTGCGGAATTGGGACAATGAAGTCATAGGTCTTCGAATCGAAGCGTTCATGAGCTTGAAGCCATCGACCGACTCCATTGCCTAGTTCGATTGCCAATGACTCGCAATTCTGCTGCTTGATCTTTCTCGCTGCACGGGCCGCCATCCCAGCGTAAGCGGTAAAGCAATAAGCGTTTCGAAACGCCCATTTGCGACGCTCACAATAGAAACAGGTTTTGGAAGCCTCAACCGGAGTGCTGTGGGCTGCTGGCAGGGGGGCGCTGCATCGCAAGCAAGCCGATTCCGTCGGTCGAATTTGGGTTTGGCATTTCGAACAAATCGACTCTTGTTCGCAATTCACAATGGGTTTGGAACAGAGCACGCAGATGCGCGGGTACACAAGGTCCGCAAAGGGTCGGTACCATCGATTCGGGAGCTTAAGCTGGATAGGCCGCATCGGGATCAAAACGGGAGTTTCCTCTATTTCCTATTTCTTGGTCAACACCGCTTTCTTTCGACTTGGATACAATTCCGTGCAGATTCTGCAAACCATTCCGTCGCAACCCCGTGCGGTGCAATGTTCTCGACCATAAAAAATGATTTGAAGATGCAGCTTGTTCCAAGTCGATTCATCGAATAGTTTTTTCAGGTCGATTTCGGTTTGCACGACAGAACGACCATTAGTAAGTCCCCAGCGTTGCGAGAGTCGATGTATATGCGTGTCGACAGGAAAGGCGGGATGCCCGAATCCTTGGCACATGACGACGGATGCGGTTTTATGCCCGACACCCGGTAGACGTTCCAGCGCTTCGAAGGACTCCGGTACCTTGCCACCATGTTCAAGCACCAGGATCGAAGATAATTCCATGATGGCTTTGGATTTTTGTGGGCTGAGACCACAGGGTTTGATGATTTCTCGAATGTTCTCAACGCTTTGTTTTGCCATATCCAATGGGTTGTCTGCTAATTTCCACAGCGATGGCGTAACCCGATTGACCATTTTGTCGGTGCACTGGGCGCTTAATAGCACGGACACCAGCAGCGTGTACGTGTCCGTGTGATCCAATGGGATAGGTGTCTCCGGATACAGACTATCCAGTCGAGATTGGACAATTTGAGCTCGTTCGGATTTCTTCATAAGTGGGATGGTTGTTAGTGTGGCCTTTAGCTCCGCGAAAGTGCGATTAACAAACGCACTTTCGCGGAGCGAAAGGCCACAATAATAAATTCACAGCCTAGGAGCGAAAGGCGACAACAATATGCTACGGTTGAATGGGACCTGCCAGAGGGGCGGA
>JANMHA010000415.1:0-39891 GCA_031374925.1 Pirellula sp.
GAGGCGGGAGCGGAGTGCGGTGGTTCGCGGGCTGCTATGTAGTACGCCAAAACAAGGTTGAGGGGAGGCAAGCTCCCACTCAACCTCCAAAACAAAGTGAGGGGAGGTAAGCTCCCGCTCAACCTCCAAAACAAAGTGAGGGGAGGCAAGCTCCCGCTCAACCTCCAAAACAAGGTTGAGGGGAGGCAAGCTCCCACTCAACCTAAGAGAATTGCTGGTGAAAATGCTTCACAGCGTTGCCCGTAGTGGCTCCGATTCGGAGTGGGGTTGTCAGTAGTGACCTATGGAACTTCAAGGGTTTTAGCGACAAAGGCTTTGCAGTCCGCTAAAATAGCTGCAGACTTCAAATCCATTGGACTTTCACCTAACAATAATCGAATTTGCATTGATGTTCCGTTTATTCCGTTGCTGGTTAATAACCATAGCTGGACTTTTTTCGCATGGCCTTGCGTTCGCGGAGCAGCCGGAGTCTGATCGTCCATCTCACGCTCAAATCATCCGCGAAAGCCTGCAGAAGCAATACCATGTGCTTTGGGACGGAATGTCCGCGGATGCGAAGGCTGGCTATCGTCATTTGGTGGACAAAGTTTACTTGCCCTCTGACTTTGACGAGGATGTTCTGGCGAAACTGGACTCCGTCCATCATGCGTGGAGTCTTTCGGACGTACCGCTGGAGGCAAAAACGCGAGCGAGTACTTGGACTGCCTACGGACTTGCTCCGCGGCCCGATGATCCGAGCAAGCCACTGCAGTATGTAGTAACGGAAGACAATCGGTATGTGATGAACTGCTTTGCGTGCCACGGGGGTAACCTTTTCGGTGCGACTTACCCTGGGGCCCCCAATACCACTTACGCATTGGAGACGTTGACGGAAGAAGTTCGGAAAATCAAATTGACGTTGCGAAAGCCGTTGGGGCATATGGACGTGGGTTCGGTGTTCATGCCGCTCGGAAAGACAGTGGGCTCGAGCAACGCTGTCATGTTCGGCGTAGCACTGATGAACTTCAGGGATAAAGACCTCAACGTCCACGTCGATCGTCCACCGGCCGAAATGGTCCATCATGACATGGATGCGCCACCCTGGTGGCATTTCCACCGCAAGCATCACATTTACATAGATGGTTTTGCGGAAAAGGGACACCGAGGGCTTATGCAGTTTATGCTCGTTCGGCAAAACGGCCCGAAGCAGTTCAAAAGCTGGGAAAAGGACTTTAGCCAAGTCTACGAGTTTATCTCCGAATTAAGGCCACCCAAGTATCCTCTGCCAATCGATAATGCGAAATCTCAACGTGGCGAACTTGTCTTTCAGAACAACTGCGCATCATGCCACGGAACATACGGCACAAATTCAAGCTACCCAGAGATACGGGTTCCGATCGAGGAAATCGCCACCGATCGCGTCAGGCTCGACGCGCTAAGCCCAAAACATCGGGAACATTATGGCAAGAGCTGGTTCGCAAACCTCGGCGGTCAAGATACGATCGCCGACGTGGACGGCTATGTCGCGCCACCACTCGATGGTGTTTGGGCATCTGCTCCCTATTTGCATAATGGAAGTGTTCCAACCTTGTGGCATATGTTGCATCCTGAGGAACGCCCTAAACTTTGGCGGCGCATTGCGTTGGGCTTGGATACTGACCGGATGGGATTGAATATTGAATCGACGAGCGAGGTGCCAAGACGGCTAAAGTCGGCCGAGCGTCGTTGGTACTTTGACACAACGCAGCCTGGCAAGTCGGCAGAAGGACATGATTACCCGTCTGCACTAGATGAAAACGAGAAGAGTGATTTGCTCGAGTATTTGAAGACGCTGTAGGAACCGTGCGGCACGCTTGGTTTTTGTGGCTGAGCGAGGCTCTCGCTTGTCCACAATTGTCGCCTTTTGCTCCGCAAGAGTGTGTTAACGAGGCGCACTTTCGCGGAGCGAAAGGCGACAATTGGAAAGGGACAATAGAAAACCACGTTACAATTTCTCACGGTATTTCTCGCGGCCGGCAGCGTACACCTGCTTGTTGGGTGATCGATCTTTCAGCCATTCACCGATATCGCAAGCGAGGGGAGGTACTGCGTTGACTTCCACCGTGAGCTTTTCGAGTTGTTTTCGACACCAACCGCAACCGGTGCCGGCACCCCCGCATTCGCTCAGTATGCTCGCTGTCTTTACACGATGAATGCGAATGTAGTTGATCGCTTTGCGCCACGAAATGTGGAAGCACAAGCAGAGCTCATCGTCAGGTTCCATACGTAGTCTCATCCTGACGATATTTATCGAGTTTGCGATACAGTGTACGAGCTCCGATGTCGAGGATCTTGGCAGCTTCCTCTCGGTTGCCGGCTGTCATTTTGAGTGTCTCTTCGATAGCCCAGCGCTCGATATCGTCCATCGTCTTGCCTATCAGCTCGCCAGGCAGGTGAAGTCCGGAAGCGGATTCCGCCATACCCATTTCGCTCATAGCGCTTGCCAAAACTTCACTCGAAGTGTCCATGCCGGGTTCGATCAGTTCCGGTGGTAAATCATCGAGATCCAATCTTCCATCCGTGTCGAGCACCACCATGGTTTCAACGAAGTTTCGCAACTGTCGAATGTTGCCTGGCCAATCGTAGGAATAGAATTTCCGGGTGACGGCTGGGGAAAAATTGCAAGGGCCATGACTATGCCGTTTGATAAACGTCTTTCGGAAATGGTCCATCAGCGGAATGATGTCATCGCGGCGTTCACGCAGCGCGGGCAAGTGCACCGTTACGACCTTCAACCGATAGTAGAGATCATTTCGGAACTCGCCCGCCTCGATCATGTTTTCAAGCGGACGATTGGTTGCCGAGATCAATCGCACATTTACCTTGATCGGTTTATTGTCCCCTACCCGCGTGATTTGATGCTCTTCTAAAACTCGCAAGAGTTTGATCTGAGTGCTCATCGGCATATCGCCGACTTCGTCCAAAAACAAAGTGCCACCATCCGCGTACTGAAACGCCCCTTCGCGATCGGTTACGGCATCGGTGTAGGCGCCACGCACGTGTCCAAACATTTCGCTTTCGACCAAATTCTCGGAGACAGCTCGTACGTTGAGAGCGACCAAGCGTTTATTTTTGCGAGGGCTGTTTTGATGGATGGCTCGAGCGATCAGTTCTTTGCCGGTCCCGCTTTCACCGGTGATTAGGACAGTGGCGTCGGTCGGTGCAATGCGTTTGAGGCGATCGATGAGCGATTGCACTTGAGGGCCGGCATAAACGATTCCTTCGAAGCCAAAGCGTTCATCGAGTCGGCGGCGCAGTTCGAAGTTGGTTTGTTTAAGTTGTACAGACTCGACCGCCTTGGCAGCGATGGCGCGAAGCCGATTGGGGGTAATCGGCTTTTCTAAGAAATTGAAGGCACCTAACTGCATGGCTTCGACCGCTTTGGTCACGGTCGCGTGGCCTGTCACCATGACGACTTGGCAATCGGGCAACAATTGACGGGCAAGAGCTAGTATTTGCATACCGTCAAATTCATTCATCATCAAGTCGGTGATAACCACGTCGTAGGTATTTTGTTCCAGCATGCGTTTGCCTTCGGGGCCGCTGGTCGCCACGGTGCATCGGTAGCCGGTTCGCTCAAGGCTTTCGGTCATGGCGCGGGCGTGGGCTGGATCGTTGTCTACGATTAGAAGCGAGAATAATTTCGGGTCGAATTCCGAGGGAGCGCCCGAATCGGACGCGACAGGGGGCAAAAAATTGGAATCGTCAGATTGCATGGGAACAGGGATTCGCGGGTGGTTGTGTTGGGATTGACTGCAAAGACCCAGAAAAGTGGTTCAAGGCATTGCAGGTGATGGGAAAATGGGTACCGTGTTGGGCCGTCCGTAAGGCGACGATCGCCCAAAAGGTTGAATTTTCGGTAAATGCTTGGATTTGAAAAGGACTAATGGATGTCGGAAAACACGGTGTGCCGTGGAGTTCGCGGTGCAACGACCGTCGAAGCTAACACGCGTGAAGCGATTCTCAAGGCCACACGTCAGCTTTTGGCACTAATTATCCGTCGCAACGGTATTGATTCTACCGACGTGGCCAGCGCTGTCTTTACCGTAACTCGAGACTTGGACGCGGAATTCCCAGCTTTGGCCGCCCGGCAATTCGGTTGGCTGGATGTGCCATTGTTGTGCGGATACGAGGTTGAAGTCCAGGGTTCCCTCAGTTCTTGCGTGCGCATCCTGCTGCATTGGAATACGACCAAAAAGCAAAAAGAAATCCATCATGTCTATATTCATGATGCTGTGGCACTGCGTCCGGATCTGAGCAAATTGCCACCCGTAGATTGGAAAGAGTTGGAACAATGGATCAGCGAACAGGTGGCGACTCGCGACTCTAGCAAGCCTGCAGAATAATGCATTTGACCTGGACTCCAAACGCTTCCGCCAGCGCCATGCACGCCGCTCAGTCCATCTGCGATTACGGAGATAAGCTCGCGGATGCTCGTATCGCTGCATCGATTGGTAACTACGCAACAGGACTGGGGAATTGGATCGAAACAGCGGCACCCTTTGACACGGCTCGTTTTTGGTCGCTGCTGGTCGGCCACTCCGCCATCATCGATTCCAACACGGAGTTGGCTCAAGCCGTTGTTCGAAAAGCTGCTATTCGAGTTGGCGACAAAACCGCGATCTCGCAATTGGCAGGTTACATTTCCGATATCGAGGCGGCATACAATCAACTCTTCCCCAAATTTCAGGAACAGCTTCCTCTACGAGCCAGACCGCTCCAAGAGCATTGGCTGGGCTTTGGTCCGGGGTTGCTAGCGCATTTCGGTCGGCTCACACAAAAGGATCTTCTCGTTTCGGAAGCCCGCGTCGTACTATTACAACCGATTTTAGGTGGTGCCGGAGTAGCTCACATCGACCTCAACCTGGTACGCATCGAAGCGGTACTAACCAACCCAATGGTCGAGTTGCCTGAAGTGGTGCGGTTGGGATGGCTCCTGTCTCAGCTTCAACTCGACCTGCCTATCCACAGCGAATCGATCGGTACTAACTTGCTAGCGAGGCTAGCTCCGCTGGCGATGTTGCCTCCCATTCTGGCGGCGGCGGAAGTAATGGAACTGAGCAAGTGCGACGAGTCGGTTGCCGAGTTGGCTATCGAACAGTGGCATATTCCAGTTCCGCGAGACAAGGATGTTCACACCGAGATCGTTCCTGTCATGATGGATTGGTGGGAAACCTACCTGCAAACGCGGCCAGGTTGGCAGACTGCTTTGCAAGCATTCGCAAAGATGCTGGGCATTATCTGACAGAGGACAGAGGGAGGATGACTTACGGGGATCCTACCCCGGTGCAAATAAGCCTCTCAATCACGCTTGACCCCAAAGAGTGAATCGGGTTAGTCTTCGCAGGGAAAGTCCGGGGCGGACTGCTATGACTCGTGCACTAGGGGCTCACAAAATATGTCGAAAGAAAACGCGACCACGTCGGCTGTACCACTACTCGATGTCAATCGGGGCAATGCAACGCTACGAGATGAGATTCTCGCGTCGATTACAGAAGTGGTGGATAGTGGTCGTTTTCTTCACGGTCCGCAAGTCGGCGAACTCGAATGTACGGTTGCCGGCCTTTGCCAAACCCAACACGCCATTGCGTGCGCTTCTGGAAGTGACGCACTCTTGCTCGCCTTGATGGCCCTCGATATTCAAGCGGGGGATGAAGTGATTCTTCCGAGCTTTACCTTCTTTGCAACCGCTTCCGCAGTAGCCAGATTGGGTGCAAACCCTGTCTTTGTCGACATCGACCCTAAAACCTACAACGTCTGCCCAACGGCGGTCGCTGCAAGTGTTACCTCGCGTACCCGAGCCATTATACCTGTCCACCTATTCGGTCAGTGCGCAGCCATGGACAAGATCACGGCGATCGCCAAGAAACACGATTTGCCGGTCATTGAGGATGCTGCTCAGGCCATTGGTGCAAAGTATTTGGGTCAGCCAGCTGGCGCTTGGGGAGATATCGGTTGCCTGAGTTTCTATCCCACCAAGAATTTGGGCGGAATGGGAGATGGAGGCATGATGGTTTGCCACAACACAGAGACGGCAGCCAAACTCAGGCTTCTCGCTTCGCATGGCATGCAGCCCCGCTACTACCACAAACTAGTAGGCATCAACAGTCGTCTCGATACCATCCAAGCAGCGATCCTCAATGTCAAGATTGCGCATTTGCAGTCGTACAGCGATGCACGTCAAAAGAACGCCAATCGCTATGCCGAATTGTTCGCCGCGTCGGGTTTGACTCAGAACATTGAATTACCCCATCATGCTCCCGAAGCTCTGCACGTTTGGAATCAATATGGCATTCGAGTCCCTGGTGGCTTGCGAGACTCCCTTCGCAAGCACCTCTCGGAAAATGGAATTGGTAACGAAGTCTATTATCCAGTCCCGCTTCATCAGCAAGAGTGCTTCCGCGATTTAGGCTACACTGACGGATGCTTGCCGCAAACCGAGAAGGCGGCTAAGGAGATTTTGCACCTGCCGATCTACCCGGACTTGACCGAGAGCGAACAAGATGCGGTTGTTCACAGTGTCGAACGCTTTTACGCATCTGCCTCGTTGAGGCGTGTGGCGTAGCCCGGAAAAGGACCACGCGAAATCAAGCTTTATTCAAATGGCCGAAGAGACAATCCAGACGCCGCCATACTTGGAGCCTATCGGGGCGTATATTGACCCTACGCTGGCAAAACCCTGAAGCGCCTGGCGGTGCTTGGGTTGATATCTGTGTGCTCTCACAGGATCGTCAGAGTTACAAGGGGAAGAATCAAAAGGGGACATGTATTTCAGGACAGCTGATCTTAAGGAAAATAGAGACGAAAAAGACAACGAACAAGAAATGACGCATGTTCCACACACAAGTATTAAAACGTGCGGCTTGGCTAAGATTTGCGGAGTGGCTATAATGCTGATCGTGTTTTGCGGGCTCGACTTGCAAATGACCAAGTCAAGCGAGCATCCTACTAGTGGATTTTAGACTTCCTGAAACTCGAGGTACATCATGGCAAAGTTATTCGGATTATTGATTCTAACAGCAAGCGTTTTCGCTTTTGCGAGTCAATTGAATGTTGCTAAAGCAGGTGATTGTTGTCCTAAGCCGGTTTGTTGCGTCCCACCGCAGCCAGTTGAAGTTTCGTGGTGCGTTGAGGATCCATGTACTTGCTGCAAATACTCGGTATCGGCTTGCTTACCAGCTTGTTGCAAGTGTGAAACGCCTTGCCTAGTTGGCTGGCATTCAGGTTTGTTAGGCCGTAAGATATTGACCTTCAAGTTCCCTTGCGGCGAATGCGTCGAAGTCGTGATCACCAAACATGGTAAAACGATTGTGCGGACCTAAATTTGCTATCCTATTGGACTTCCAAAAACGACTGCTTGCAAAACGAAAACTGACTTTGTTGCGCTATAGATTGTGATGATTACCGCAAAGGCTTGCTAGGTTTCGGTGAACGGACTAGCAAGCCTTTTTCGTTAGGTAACTTAAACGCCGGCCTTTGGTTGAATTCTTCTCGACCCCATTCGGCTAACCGCACATACCGTGAATTGACTGAAACAATCCCTCTGATCGGTGATTTAGGCTTCCGAGATAGGTCGATTATTGGCATAGGTTGTCCGCCACATTTGAATTGTGGGAACGGCAGGCTACTCTATCGAGTGACTCAATCCAATCTGATTGAATAATTCTCTCTTCGGGGCTCATAAATCTGGAAACCAAATGTTTCGCAAGTTGAATTTGATTACAACTGAATTCATTATTGCGGCATTTTTGTTGTCGTGTTGGCTATTTGCGACTGAGCAGCTTCCGCCGATTGCACTGGCATGCATTGCCCTCCTCTTTTTCGGACGCCTAGAGCAAATTCGTCGGCAGGCTTCGCAGAATGCGATCATCTGCGAATTGGAGTCGTCCCAAGACCAACTTGTATGTGTCGCACAGCTTGACCGGCTCACCGGACTTCATAATCGGCATACATTAATTTCCGAGCTGCAATGCATGCTCAATAGCGATCAAGCGAGCGATCGCAACTTGGCACTTCTATTCCTAGATTTCGATCGATTCAAGATTGTTAATGATAGTTTGGGTCACGAAATTGGAGACCAGCTTCTTATAAGCATCGGCCAGCGATTGCAGAAATTCGTAAACAGCGAGAGTTGTGGAACTCAGAAAAACCTAGCAGCGCGACTTGGAGGCGACGAGTTCGTACTAGTTCTTAGAGAACATGTGGAGCAGAATGTGCTGAGAGTTGTTGAACGCTTGGCTTCCGTTCTGCAGGAGACCTACCAACTGGGCGACACCCAGTTGTGTTCGACGGCCAGTATTGGGGTCGTGGTTAATCATGGCAAGTACACGGACGCTAATGCAATGATTCGAGACGCAGACGTTGCCATGTACGAAGCAAAAGGTGTTGGCAGAGGGGGCTATCTCGTGTTTGACACACCGATGCGAGAACGCGTTCAACGTCGGCAGCAATTAGAGGTCAATTTGGCCAAAGCAATTGAACGGCAAGAGCTTAACCTCGTGTATCAGCCCATTGTTTGCGTCCAAACCGGACAACTGAAAAGCGTCGAAGCGCTAATGCGGTGGCGTCATCCTCGGGAAGGATTCATTTCGCCTGAGGAATTCATCCCAATTGCTGAGGACAGCGGCTTAATCCACCAGCTATTTGATTGGGCCTTATTCGAAAGCTGCCGTCAGCTTCTAAATTGGGCAAACTCTACGGAGGTTGCTCCAACCTGCAGTTTCAGCCTGAATCTTTCACCGCGACAGTTCAACGATGCCACTCTTGCGCATCGCGTTCAACAAACGATTGAAGATGCGGGCGTTGATCCCACTCTTATCGTCTTCGAATTGACAGAATCAGCCTTGATGAGCGAGCCTGCGGCAGCTTTAAGAATATTGGAAACGATAAAGAGTTATGGGTCACGGGTTGCCCTCGACGACTTTGGGATTGGGCATTCTTCGCTGGCTTCCCTTCACCGTTTCCCGGTAGATTTTCTCAAGTTTGACCGATCGTTTATCAAGGGTATCGACAAGGATCGAAATCTTGCTTCGATGGTACATTCCATTTCCGTTTTGGCTCGCAACTTAGGGATTGTGACGGTCGCTGAAGGCATTGAAACACCGGAGCAGTTTGTCGCCATCGGGGAACTTGGTTGCGACCTGGCGCAGGGATACCTTATTGCCAAACCTCTTTCCGCTGAAGACTTCGTTGATTTTGCAAGGAGTCGCGAGTCAAAAGTACCGACCTCCACTGGCGCGGATATTTTTAAAGGTCGCTGGGAAAATTCCATCTCCTTGATGACCTGACCTCCCTTGCAAGGAAGCGTTTTTTAATGCTCTGCCTGGTCTAGGGACGGTATCTTAAGTGGGCAACGCTGTGAAGCATTTTCGTCCGATCGGAGCTTGCCTCCGAAGGACGCCGTTTTGGCGTACTAATAAGTGCAGCTCAGACCTTAAAGTACCTCACTCCGCTCCGGCCTCGACCGCCTACGGCGGTCGAGGCGGGAGCGGAGTGAGGTGGTTCGCGGGCTGCTACGTAGTACGCCAAAACAAGGTTGAGGGGTGGCAAGCTCCCGCTCAACCTCCAAAACAAGGTTGTGGGGAGGCAAGCTCCCACTCAACCTAAGCGAATTGCTGGTGAAAATGCTTCACAGCGTTGCTAGGTGGGGCGATACCAAGACTGCCTGCAACCCAAAGCGAATTGACTCCTCGTAACTGAAGTTAAAAAACAACCACCCAGGCAATCGGAAACCTGACGGATGGCTTGCTACTTGTAATTGAGCGAGGCCGCCAAACGCGAGGCGGAGACTACTCCTCTGGGTTTCTGGCGTTCCACACGTGACGGAACCACATGGGCAATCGAAAGGAATGGGGATTTGACGTTGGCTTGGTTAGGGTCGGAGTCGGTTCACTCACTTCAAGCCGCAATTGCCCATAGCAATGATTGAATTCCTTTATGAAAATTTCTGTCGCTTCCGGCATGCAAACATTCCCAACGACTTTGTTCCCTTGTCGCAAAAGCCCGCAAGGTCGATCCCGTTCGCTACCCGACGACATGGTTATCAGCTTCCGTTGGAGGAACGCGAGATGAAATGGGCTAGTGCTTGCTGCAATTTGGTGGGGCATATTTCCCCGGTCCGCTGAGAATCGTGACAAACCGCCCCTCGAACACCAAGCCAATCGGCCCGCGAATTCGATAGACTTTTCAGTTGGTCCACCTTCAACGAGCCAGCCAATGCAACCCCGAGCTTCCGTTGATTTGCCTCGCCAATCATTTCTTCTAACTGCACGAGCGAATAGTGATCCATAAGGCCACCTGACTGCTTGCCATAGGTATCGATCAACACGAACTTTCCACCTAGGGATTTCGATGTTTCGATTACATCCAGCCAGGCGGGTGCGTTCGAATTCTTGGTATCCGCATAATGTACCAAGATTAGTTGCGAACGACGAACCAATGCTCGCGAAATGCGTTCCGCAACGCTCTGCCATTCTTGACCTTCGCACTCAGACAGTGCTACTTTGAGATACGCTCTAGCGGGCAACTTGGCTGCCAGCAAAGCGTCCAAGTCCGGAGTCCAGCTCCGCAATTCGCCACCCGCAACACTGACCTGCACCGACTCGGGAATGTCGAGTTCGAGGACGGCAAAAATGAGGTCGAGCGACGGCCTGCCGAGTGAGCCCAAAGAAGGCTCCTTTAGGTCCAGCCACAAAGCTCCTGCGGCAATAATCAACTTGGATTCGGCCATCGAGCGAGCGCTGACCAAAAGGCCAGGCCGCGGTCTCCATGAAACCCCATTAGGCAAAACTGTATTGGCTGAAATCGCGGTCATTGTCGAACAAACTCTCGAAGCATTTCACAATCTCTACGACACAGCCGACAAAAGTAGCAGGCACGCTCCGTCGTGCCGTCCGCTTGTCGGCACTTACTGCGATTCTAAATGGACGGCACATGGAATGTGCCTACTACTTTGACTTTTGTCGGCTGTGTTCTCTACGGCGAATTTAGGGGTGCCAACCACCCGTTGTTGTGGTCGATCGTGTTTGAGTGTACAAATAGGGCTGGTTTGCTAGCATTTCACGAAGGTTTTAAGAGTTTCGGCCGTCTTTTTCAAGCGAGTTTAACCTAGCAAACAAGACGGCCACAACAACCGCAGGGCAGCGTTTGAACGCACATTTCAGTTATATCACAAACCCAGAATCACTCCATCAGCTTTGTGAAAAGATAGCTGCCCAGAAGCTTGTCGCCTTCGATACGGAATTTGTAGCGGAGGATTCCTACCGGCCCGAGCTGTGCCTCGTTCAAGTTGCGACGGAAGATGAAATAGCAATCATCGACCCTTATTCCTGCACCGATCTCGGTCCTTTCTGGGAATCGTTGATCGATCCTGCGACGACCGTGATTGTGCATGCCGGGCGAGAAGAAACGCTGTTCTGCTATCGTGCCACGAAGAAACTGATTCCGAAACTCTTCGACATTCAAATCGCTGCCGCTTTTCTCGGTTTTGAATATCCAGCCTCCTACGGCAATTTGGTACACCGATTCACCGGCAACGTTTTGGACAAGGAAGAGACACGGTCCGATTGGCGAAATCGTCCTTTGACGAACCAACAACTGCAGTATGCAGCCCAAGACGTTCGCGATTTGCCTCGTCTATTTCAAACGCTCAGTCAACACTTGATCAAACAAGACCGGCTTTCCTGGTTGGAAGAAGAGACAAGGCGTCGACAGGAAGACCTGGCTGAATTTGAGTCCAATGAAAGTTGGTTCCGCATCAGTGGCATCCAAGCGCTTTCCGGAAACTCACTCTCAATTGTTCGCGGACTATGGAATTGGCGTGATCTGAAAGCAAAAGAACGCGATGTTCCACCACGAAAGATTCTTCGAGACGATTTGCTGGTCGAACTCGCGAGGCGAGGAACTTCAGACGTCCGACGAATGACCTCACTGCGAGGGATGGAGCACCGACACACGAAACAATATTTGCCCGAACTTTCCCATGCCATTGAGGAATCGCTTCTCCAACCAGCGGTCACTTGGCCAAAAAAGCAACGGTATGGCAAGGGGCAACCCGCCGCTATGCTAACGCAGTTCTTGTCCGCAGCGCTGGCCTACATTTGTCGAACCAAACGTATCGCGCCCGCCATCGTGGCAACTTCAGAGGACCTGCGTGATTTTGTAAAGTACCGATTGGATCCCCAAATCGACGGAACGCCTCCACCCTGCCTGACACTTGGCTGGCGAGCCGAAATTATCGGTAAAGAACTCGATGAATTGCTGGCCGGCAGGTTAGGTATGGTGCTGGACAATCCGACCAGTGAAATGCCAATTAAGTTTTGCCGTCCACAAGAGCTGTAGGAAGCGACGGCCAAATCACCCGTGGGACGTACGGGAGTTTACGCAGGGCTTGGTAGATCCTAAGGCGAGCAGCAAAATGACAACCCCATTTGGAGACCCCAACGTGAAGAGTACTCTCCTATTTTTTGCCTTGATTGGGAATTTCTTTTTCCACAGCCTCAAGTGGGCTGAGGCCGACTCCGACTCATCTAGCCAAATCAAGCAAGCCCCAATCATCGTTTATATTTTGGCTGACGACTTCGGCTACGGTGATCTTCACTCCATGAATCCGGAACGGGGCAAGATTTCGACACCGCACCTCGATCGGCTGGCCACGCAAGGCATGCGATTTACAGACGCTCACAGTGGTTCTTCGGTCTGCACGCCAACTCGATATGGCTTATTGACTGGAAGATACGCGTGGCGAACGCATTTGCAACGGGGTGTACTGGACGGCACCGATGATCCGCCACTGATCGATTCGGGGCGTCTGACAGTCGCGTCCTTTCTCAAGCAACGAGGGTATGCAACCGCAGCCATCGGCAAATGGCATTTAGGTTTCGATTCCGAACGGCCGCCAGTCGTTCGGGAACCGGAAAATGAGAACGACAAAAAGACAAAAACCGGAAAGACTGGTGAAGCGGGATTGCCGGTCGGTTCGAAAATCATGGATGGCCCAGTAGCACGCGGATTCGACACTTTTTGGGGCTGCTCCAATGCTCGCACCATGTCTGGACTGATCGAGAATGACAGGGTGATCGAAAGAATCCAACCCATCACCATGTTGCCTCGGTTAGGACAACGGGCTGTGAAGTACATTGGCGAACATGCCAAAGACGCGAAAGCTGGCAAGCCTTTCTTTCTCTATTTGCCGCTCACCTCGCCGCATACGCCCATTTTGCCGACCCCTGAATGGAAAGGGAAAAGCGGGCTCGGCGATTACGGAGATTTTGTTATGCAAACCGATGCGGTGGTGGGTGATGTTCTCGCCGCGATCGACAATGCGGGGATAGCAGACAATACGCTTGTCTTCTTTACGGCGGATAACGGATGCTCACCCGCTGCCAAGACGGACGAACTGGAAAAGCAAGGTCACTTTGCAAGCGCTCAGTTTCGTGGTTACAAAGCGGACGTATGGGAAGGAGGCCACCGAGTTCCGTTTCTCGTGCGCTGGCCAAATAGGATTATGCCTGGCTCTCAAAGCGCACAGACTATCTGCCACGTCGATTTTCTCGCCACGTGTGCGGACATCCTCGGCGTGAAGCTTCCCGATACCGCCGGAGAAGACAGCGTGAGTATCTTACCTGCCCTGCTAGGTACAGACAAAACGACGATTCGTGAAGCCGTCGTCCACCATTCTATCGATGGAAAGTTTGCAATTCGACAGGGCCATTGGAAGCTCGCATTCTGTTCGGGCTCAGGAGGTTGGGGGAGCCCCAAAGATCTAGACGCATCTCAAAGAGGCCTACCCGACGTACAACTTTACGATCTCAGTACTGACCTTTCGGAATCCATCAACGTTCAAGCGGAAAACCCGGAAGTTGTTTTGCGATTGACTCGTCTATTGGAACACTATGTCTCGTACGGTCGCAGCACACCTGGAATCCAGCTTGCCAACGATGTTGCTATTAGCCTTGAGAAAGCCGGCAAGAAAAAAGCAAAGAAATAACTTCCACGTCATAACCCGTCCATTTCCCCCAAGGCCGAAAATTCGTGAAGTTATGGAGCGTTCATGTATAGGTCCCAAGCTAATCGAGCCACCATTCTACGATGCTTCCAGGATCAGCTTGGATTGTCAGAAATATCGCGACGCAAATTCCAATGTAAGCGGTGGCGAGTATTGCGCCACGCGTCCTTGGGCTTCCAAAGAGACGTAATGGGCAAACGAATGACGCGATGAAACCGATTGGAGTCAGAACGGGTACACTGAGGAAGGCAACCACCGATATCAAGTACGCAATATCCATTAGACCACCGATACTCTTGGGATCATCCAACGCTATACGCGGCTTGTGGCCAAGGACGAGCCAGGCGACTAACCACGATAAATAAAAGCCGCAGAAACCGATGACTGGATAGGAATAAGCGGCCAGCCAAAAGGCAAGCTTCCAGCGTGGGATTGGAGATGACCCATTTGCTGAAAGCGATGTCGAAGGTGTGGTTGGTTGATATGGATTCGTATGAGCCATTAAATCGTTATACCCCCACAGTGCTTTCTTAGGCGAGTGACATGCGGAATCCTCCCGCCGCGCAGGCACTTTTGGTACGATCAGTACATACTCGTACGACAATAGGAGGACAATATGCCTGCCAAGTTCCCTTGTCCAAACTGCGGTGTGCACCGGATTCGACATGATGCCGAGTGCCAGGCTTGCAATTACCCACGACACCAACGTTCTGAGGCCGCTGTTGTTTTTCCGACACAGATTAGCCGGAAAGACAACTCAGCATACCAGTTCGATATCCTTTTCTTGTTGGTTTGCACAGCATCCACAGCCTTGTACTTTGCTTGTTTAAGCTGGTGGGGGCTTTATGGTCTGCAGCAGCGAGTACTCGTGACCTTGCAGATATCCACGATCTTCCTGGCTCTCCTTTCGGTTCGTCTCGTTGAAGTACTACTCCGCTGGCTACTCGATAGATTGTTTCCCTAGCCAAGCGACAGCAGTCCGTTGCGTAACAGACGATTCTGTCAGTATCAAGCACACAAGATGGCGGTTTGGTTGGCGGCAAACCGCTAGCGCCGTAGAGCCCGAAGCGGACAGGTTGATTCTTCGTCCAAATCTTCCTATGAAGAAAGCTTTTTCCGACGAAGAGTATGCGGTCTATTCTGCCGACTCTGTGGAGCCGCTTTGGAAGCAGGAAATCAGAACCGGATCCACGGCACTCCTAGTTGTCTCAATTAGTTGTCTCATTCAGGCTTAGGGCACTTATCGACGAGCGCCAGCGCGCGATCGATTAGAATCTCGCCCGTCATTTCGCCTAGAGATGTTTGGCTTACATACTCGTAACGTTTGAAACTCCCGAAATCGACTTTCGTCAGGATATAGCCAAACGCATCGTTCGTCAGGCCAAACAACAGATTGTGCTGACCGTGCATCTTCCGCTTCAAATAGAAACCGATATTGGGCAACGCTTCACCGGGGATCGTTAGAATTTGCGCGTTACCTAGATTGACTACGTTGATCCGGGTTGTGATCGTGTGATCGGGATTGTGTGGGTATTTCAAAGGCGAACCCTGGATGACCATCCATAGGACTTCGTTGTCGACCGGAAAGGTCACGTCGGCGGATGCACAATGCACGGCCGGGGCACTCTGCACTGGCGCGTCGCGAACGATTCGGACGGCCTCATCGGCCATCGTATTTCCAATACGTTGGCATTCTTCCCAGGTTCTGTTGTCGTTCCAGTATCCGCGCAAGGCATCCTTGGGCTTTTCCAAATTGCGATTGTCGGCTGTGACCATCCCACCTTGTGCGCCATTGATGAACATGGCCATACCGCCGGATTCGGACTCCAAACGATCGCGAAGCGGCCCGATCAGATCGGGACTAACAATGCCCAGCCTAGAGCCTAAAACCTCGGGGTGTATTGCATAGTTCACCAAGGTCGCAATCGATTTGCCATCTGGTGATAACGCCTGGATAACACTCATCCGCCGATCGTAAAGATCAGGCGCGTAGTAGTTGTAAGCGATCTGGCCTCGCGCCTCGCCCGTGGCGACTTTCAATTGGGCAGTCCGGAGACTGTCGACCGCTTCGTTGATCGCTTCCGCGGCATTTTTGCAAACCAAGTCCATGTACTTGAGATCTCCCGTATGGCCACCCTTGCCATCGGGAAACGCATAGCAATCAGGCGCGCTGTGTGTATGGGATGAACCGATCAAGATGTTCACGGCAGGAATCCTTGGCGTTTGACTTCGGACTCGATCGCAGAGCACAGAAGGAAACCCAAGTAGATCCAACGAGACGAAGGCGACCGTGGTCTGGCCACTTCGAAACACGATGGCTCTTGCCTCAAGTTCGCCCCGTTTTTCAGTCGCGGGAGTGGTTGGGCCCATGCCCCCAGACACGGGCAAAAGTGGATTGGGGGTGATCACCCGGCGACCAACACCTACTTGCAACGATTCACTTCGTCCTGGGCTGGAGAGTAGGGAGATCAGTAACGCGAAGTAGAAGCAATTTCGACTTGTAAGCATGTGCGTCGGTTCTTTGTTTAGGGAGGAGTGCTGGACTGTTTTTTGCGATACCATCGTTTTTTGGATGGAACGAGCAATAGGAAGGATGGAGCCCGGACCGTCCGTCGGCGGAGCGACAGACCTACGTAGATCCGTCGCTCTGCGACGGATGTCCTCTTTGTTGGAAGTGCATGGGATGATTGGTAATCCTTGGCCGTCGAATCGCTTGACCATGGTTTGGGATGGCACGAGGCAAGAGGGTTTCGGCTACACGGACCGTCTGTCGGCGGAGCGACAGACCTACGGTTAGTGCATGGTATAACATCGCAGCTCGGAATCGTTGCGGACGAAAAGGCAACCGTCGGCTATGGCGGGAAATGTCCACAGGACTTTGCGGCCACCAGAGGAATTGGTTGGATCGATCGCATGAAATCGCCCTGTCTCTTCGTAGCCCTTGGGCGTAAGGCTGGCGGAGATGAAGTCGCCCGTTTCACTGAGTATAAAATAGTTGCTCCCGTCGGCTTTGATGAGATACGCACTGGCATTGGACAAACCTTTCTCGCGATTTGCCCCTGTTGTTGCCAAAGCTGTTTGCCACATGCGAGTGCCATCGTCCTGTCGGAAGCAAACCAAAGCTCCACTCTGAAAGTCGGCGCCATAGACATACCCATCCTCGAAGATGGCTGCCGTATTGGAAAGCCCCAGCGATTTCTTAGGATCCGCCGTCCACAAAACCTGGCCTTGGGTGGATTGGAGGACAACTGAAACATGGCCGAGATTCCTTCACCCGAGGCAAACAAAAAATCGCCCCTCAGGATCGGAGGTGCAATAGACATGCCATAGTCCGGTTTGAAGGGCTGTTCCCAATAGAGCTGACCGTTGGTTGGATTGAGACTAGAAATCTTTTCTGGACTCCAAATCAACAATTGCGAAACGCCACCGTGTGAAATCAAAGCAGGTGGACAATAGCCAATTTCGTCACCGCTCAATGCTCGCCAAAGTTCTTTGCCTGTTTTGCGTTCCAGTGAAACAACCAAACTTCCTGGCCCGCCAGCTAGGCAAATGAGCTGATCACCGATCACCAACGGAACCGAAGCATAGCCCCACATCGGCTTTTCGGTCTTGTACTCCTCAGCGAGAGGTCGCTGCCAAAGGACTTTTCCGCCCTGTTCGATGGACAGGCAACACAAGTCACCTTCGGCACCGAGCGTGAATACCGTTCCATCAACCACTACGGGGGCAGCACGGGGGCCGCCGGGATATGACAACGAATATTTTCTATCGTACTGGTGCGTCCAGAGGCTCTTACCCGTCTTGGCGTCAATGCAATGGACTCTCTCTTTGCCAGTCAATCGGTCTCGACTCCCTGCGTTGTTGGTGATTTTTCCCGACTCCAACTGGTAGTCGGATACAAAAACTTTGCCATTGGCAACGACCGGACTGGAGTAACCGTAGCTGACCGGCAGCTTCCATTTCAGAACCAGTCCGTCCTTTGGAATCGGTTTGGCCGCGAAGCCTTTGCTGAGGAGACCGTCCCGCGTCGGGCCGTTCCACTGCGGCCAATCTTGGCCGATCGCGGGAATCGAAAGAGCAAACAAAAATACAATTGCCGAAGAACAAGAGCGGAAAAGCGACATGGCGTACCAAAACCTCCAATGAAAAGCGACGGAAACTACGTCGAGCTTAGCATATTCGCATCGAGGTTGCACGCACTGGCGGAGCGGCGCGGCGGGGCAGAGGATTGGAGAACTGGAGAATTGGAGTACACCATCACACCATCACTCCATCACAGCCTGCAGTTGTTGATCGACATTTCCAGGATTGCCAGCGCGCCCAGGGCTTCCAGTTTTTCCATGATGGAGATCACTTCGCTGCTTTTGACCATGGCGCGAACCGCAAACCACCCGCTGTCCTCTAAGCTGGTTACGGTTGGAGAAGTAAAGCCGGGGGTCACAGCCTCCGCGGCTGCCAGTTTTTCTCGGGGGATATTGTACTCAAGCAACGAATAATCGCGGGCGATGACAACGCCCTCCAAACGTCGAACGATACGATCTGCGGTCACCAGATCACGGCAAGCTGGGCTTTGCACCAGCACCGTTTCGTAATGCCCGATCTCGGTCAGTATCCGCAATTGATTTGCGGCCAAGGTACTGCCCGTTTCTACCAAGTCGACAATCGCATCCGCTACGCCCAGCGAGATCATGACCTCAACTGAGCCGTTCAGTTTGACTAGATGCACCGGTGCATCGTGTTGTTTCAGAAAACGTTCTGTCGTATTCGGGAAACTGGTCGCAACTCTCTTGCCTGCAAGCTGACTAGGCCGTTCCACATCCGAGTGGGTTGGTACACAGATGGCTAGCTTGCATCGACCAACCCCGAGCTTCATGCGGACTTGGACCTCTGCATTGGCTTCCTGAACCAAATCGCTCCCGGTGATTCCTAAGTCGATCGCACCCTCGGCGCATAGCGTTGGAATGTCGTCGGTTCGCAGGAACGTGATTTCGACGGGCATACTGCTGACGCGCGCGAACAGCGATCGGTCTTGCCGTCGAAAACTAAGCCCAGCTTGCAAAAGCAACTCGGTCGCCAATTCGCTGAGTCGACCCTTGCTGGGGATACCGATACGAAGATGATTTACTACAACACTCACGAAGCACTCTCCTGACCACGTCGACGCTTTTCTTCCAGGCCTGAGACTCCCTCACGCCGTTCCAGTTCACGACGCAGAGAGTCTACGCTTATGCCGCGACTCGCCAAGAGCACCCAAAGATGAAAGATTACGTCGCAAGCTTCCCGAACGGTGTGCTGCACTCCTGCTTCCCCCGGCTCGCCAGCCGCCTCGATCACCTCATTGGATTCCTCAAGGATCTTGCTCCCGATTTTCTGAAGGCCGCCTTGCAGTAGTTTCGTTGTGTAGGACCCTTCGGGTAGCACAGAAACGCGATGATGGAGTTCTGCCATCAATCGATCAAAAATATCATCTGCCATGAGAATGGGATCTCTGGATAGCCAACTGAGCTCATCGCTCTCTCGGACTTATCAATTGGGAGGGGTAAATACGGTTCAGGCGGCGCTTTGGAGTTCGCCATCGGTCACGGCTGGGGTGGCCCGAGATTTGCGATCGAATCGACGACGCAGTTCGTATCGCATGATAAGCATGAATCGCGAGACGGTATTGTGTCGCGATTGGCTAGGATCGAAGACTTTTCCAAGCGGGCCAGCTAGGATTGCCGGAAGCAGGACGAGTTCCGCAACCACGCCTGCAACCAAGATGGTCAACATTAGCCAACCAAATCTCTGCGTCGGAGTAAAGGTGCTAAAGGCGAAGACCGACAACCCTAGCCCGCTAATGCAAGCCGCTTGCAGCGTTGGTGTAGCGCATCGTTTGTAGGAGGCAATAATGGCCTCTCGCCTATTCCGCAATTGCTTGACATCGACACGAAACCACGACAAAAAGTGGATGGTGTCGTCGACCGCAACACCCAGTGCGATGCTGGCCGACATCATCGATCCGATATCGATTGGAATATTGAGCCATCCCATCGCCCCGAAGATAATAAAGATCGGTAAGACGTTTGGAATCATGGCGACCAAGCCGGCTCGGATGCTTCGTGAAACGAACATCATGAGGGGCGTAATCGTTAAGAATGACCACATGGTGCTCTCTACCAAGCTTTGGAGGAGTGCTCGTTGAGCTTTGTAAACAATAGGCACAACTCCCGTGTAAACCGAGGAAACCATCGCCTTTGGCGAATTCGGTTCGACGGCTTGAAGATCGATGACTTTTCCGAGGGTGACTCCGAGAGTTCCGATTTCCGCATCGGAAAAGGCACCGGTTAAGACGACCGCGTCGAACTCGCTCAGCTTTTGCAGTTGGATCAAAGGCATTGACCCGGGATCGGCGGAAAGTCTTTGAACTTTCAGTCGAGCTTTTTCCAAAAGCCCTGAGATTTCATCGGATCTCAATTTCGAGATCGAAGCGTCTCCGTTTTCCCCAGTCTTTTTGGTCGCTGGATCCCAAATCACGACGCGTTTGCCAGTGAATTTCGGTTCACCCGTCCAAGCTGCAATTTGTCGAAGGATCCGGACTCGATCACCATGTGAATCGATGATTGGGGCGACCGCCGCTCGAAGCTCGTGCACAAATTGGCCGTAATCAACCCCTTCAAAGGCTGCGACCCGCAGGCTAATTCGCCATAGTTCCGCGCCGGTGGCTTGGTCCACTCTCAAAAAGCCGGAGCCCATTAGCTCTTCGCGTTTGCTCTCCAACGCCTTGTTGTATCCAAGTCGCTTAACAAAACCGACGTTCGATTTGTCTGCGGTAGGCAAGCTGGATGCAAAAGTGGCGGCGGACATACTCCGGCCAACAATCTTGGAGCCGTTCTCGCCAAATTGATTTCGAATGGCCTCCTGCACTTGAACGGTCGTTTCCATCCGTTCCAAAAACGTAAGGCGCGCGGCGTCTTCAGCTATTTTGTTGTCGTCCGATTCGTTTTGGTCCGATCGTGTTTCTACTGACTTTGCGATCGCATCTTGGTCGAATTGAATGACGATTTCGAGAGGCACGAGCATTCCTAGATTCTTCTCTAACCACCGATAGTCTCTCAAAATCCTGGCCTGCGAATCAAAAAGCTCTAGAAGGTCGATGCTGGTTCTGGTTCTGGTGAGCCCAAATCCAATGGCGATCGTGACGGCCATGCATGAACATGCGACACCAATATGGTTTCTCACGATGAAGCCAGCAATCGCTCCCCAAATGCTTTCAATGTACGTGTCTTCTCGAACAGGATGCGCATCGTGTTTCGAGGATTGAGCCGGGCCTGGGACCGAGTCGATGACCCAACGTTTTGCATACCCGATGATGTGAAGGGCGGCAGGAAGAAGCAAAAACAAGACTACAATCAGAATCATCACCCCCGATGCAGCGTACAAGCCGAACTTCCGAATTGGAGTCAGTTCGCTTGCGCAAAGCGATAGCAGACCTAGGGCTGTTGTGGTCGAGCAAAGCACTGCTGGTTTTAGAGCGTGGATCACAGCTCGTTCGGTCGAACCACGCAATCCTCCATTCTGTACCGCATCCCGGTAGTAGTTAATGAAATGCACCGCACCTGAAATGGCCAAAACATACACCAGCGAGGGCATGGATAGGACAATCGCATCGACCGTTTCGCCAGTCGCCCAAATCATTGCTAGTGAGGCAGCCGCACTCGTGACCGAACAACTGAAGACGATAAATGTCAGGATCATGCTTCGGAGCGACCACCAAGCCAACATGATTCCTATGAGGCCAGAAAAACCCGCAAGTCGCACGAGCGTCTTTTCGCCTTCTTCATCGATCGAAATGTTGTCGACGGGAGGCCCACCCAAATGCAACTGCTCTTCCGGGATTCCTACTTCAGCGATCAGTCGTCGTAGAACACCAGGCGGGACGTTCGGCCGAAAAATACGCATTTGGCCGTGGCCAAGAATCGGTTTCAAACGGGCGGTAGTCTCCGGGTCGAGTGAAACAATAACGCAGGTCTGACGGCCATCCGGTCCAATGACAGAACCCTTGAGTCGTTCAATTGCGTCTGAATATTCGAGCGGGTGCGTTCCAGTGGTTAGCTGCTCGATCAGCTGACGACCTGTGGAAACGCCCTTGAAAAACTTCTTAGCTTCGACGGCATTGATATCCGATGGATCAGCCTCTTTAGGAGCGACCAGAGCCGCCAACTTGGCAATTCGCGGATCATCCCCTTCGCCGCCCAACTCCGGATTTTCTCCTAGTTTACATCCGTCCCAGCTAACCAGAATGAACTGATCGGACGGAAAGTTTTTTCTAAACCAAGCAAGTTCAGCGGTTTCCGCAAAAGACTTTGGGAGCCAATCCTCCACTTTGTTTACATTGCTTTGGACCGCTTTGCCCGCGCCGTAAAAAGCGAAAGGTACGCACGTCAAGCTGGCGATGAGGATTAGCCATCCCCAACGGTCGTAAAACGTTTTTCCACCAACTGACGGTTGTTGCACTCTGTAGCCTTTCGACTTCTTAGGCACTAATCATCCGGAGCCTCAACTGCCATTGCGACTCTGTAAGGTCATGGAGTTTACTAGAACTCACGCGATTTCGACAGTTTGAAAATGTGGCTACCACAAAAGAAACTGACCTAGCAAAATCGAAAGAACAAGGCAAAAGCGGTTCTGCCTCCCGATTCCCTTCTTATTTGCTAGCTTCAACATCCTTACGAAGCCCACTCACCTGCTTCGTCATCGACTTTTAGATCCCCGTTATCCTAGGAATTTGGTGCCGAATTCAGCAATCTTGAGCCGAATGCTACAAAAACCTTTTCACACCGATCTTTGCGAAAATTATCAAATTCCTAAATAAAATGCTGCATGCTCAGCTTTTCACAGCGAACCAGACGGAGTATAGTTCATGTGTAGCTGGCTGTTGAAATTGAGTCTCAACAAAAGTAAGGTCGATTGCCGATCTTGGATTTATCGAGACCGTCAGCCAGAAATGCCCCGGTTTCACGATTACGAAATCTTTCCAGTCTGTGGTTCGATGATTACTGACTCGGTTCCCCTCCCAATCGAATTTTTGCATCCAGATTGTCACGGTACCATCGTTGAGATGTGCGGACAGCCTTGTCAAATGCAGCGTTTGGCTGAATTAGGAATTCGCCAAGGATGCAAAGTCCGTATGGTTTGCCAAGGTGAACCCTGCTTGATTTGCATCGAGGGTCGGCGTATCAGTCTACGTCTCGGCGAATCCGCTGATATCTTCGTTATCCCGACCGCTGGATAATGACTCTTCCGACCATTCGTTTGGATGAACTCAGCCAAGGTGAGTCGGCGGTTATCGTTGAAATCCTCGGTGATGATGTGGTTGCGAGCCGATTGATGGAAATGGGACTCATCGAAGAAGAGCCGATTTCTATGATCGGTAGAGCACCGATGGGGGACCCCACAGAATACGCCGTGCGTGGTTACCGGATTAGCTTGCGAAGAAACGAATCGACTCGCGTGATCATACGCAAGGAGCCTTGATATTGAAGGCTAATTCCGCACCAAAGCCCGTCCGAATTGTCGCATTGATTGGCAACCCGAATACCGGCAAGAGCAGTCTGTTTAACGCTTTATGCGGCATGAACGCCCGCGTTGGCAATTATCCCGGTGTTACCGTCGAGCAAAAGGTTGGCAGGCTTTCCGGAAGTTCTGAACGAATAGATGTCATCGATTTGCCTGGCACCTACTCGCTTGCAGCACGTTCCGCAGACGAAGCGGTTGCGGTCAACGTCTTGTCGGGTGACCTACCTCAACAGGCCAGACCCGAGGTTGCGATCGTTATCCTTGACGCCGCGAATATCGAACGGAATCTCTACTTGTTCAGTCAAATTTACGAGCTTGGCTTACCTGTTATCGCCGTACTGAACATGTGGGATCGAGTCTCCAGCGAGGGGCTGACGGTCGAAGCTGAGTTGCTATCGCAACGTTTGGGTGTGCCTGTTGTTTGCACATCGGCCAACAAGCGGCAGGGCATCGACCAACTCAGGAAGACCATCGAGCACACACTTCTCTCCCCCGCCCCTACCGCCGAGCCGGAACAACAAGCTAGAGCCTTGTTCCCGGCTCCTTTTCATTTAGAGGCCGAACGGCTCACGAAATGGCTTGAATCCAAGGGTCACAAGCCCACGACCTATCAAGTCGACCGACTCTTGATCGATACCGACGGTCATTTTCAAAAGACGATTTGTCAGTCTGGCTTGTCGGAGGTTGCCGAGCGAATTGACGAAGCCCGAGCGCGTCTTCAGTTGGCGGGTTGTAAAGTCCCGATGTTTGAGACCAAAGCTCGTTATGCTTGGGTACGAAAATTGATCGATGGCGCGGTCGTGCGAAGAGAATCTCGCCACGCGTCGCCGAGCGATCGTATTGATCGTTGGCTAACACATCGATGGGTCGGGATGTTGTTTTTCATCTTGATCATGTTTCTTGTGTTTCAGTCAATCACGTTGTTTGCAAAGCTACCGATGGACGGGATCCAATGGTTGCAATCGCTAGCCAGCAGCGGAGTAGAAGCCTTTTTAGGCCCGGGAGCTCTTCGCAGTCTGATCGTGGATGGCATCTTGGCGGGGGTTGGAGGGGTTGTCGTCTTTATTCCGCAAATCGCCATTCTGTTTTTGTTTATCGCAATTTTGGAGGACTGTGGGTACATGGCCCGCGCCGCCTTTGTCATGGACAAGCTCATGACGACGGTTGGATTGAGCGGCAAGTCATTTTTGCCTTTGATGTCTTCCTTTGCGTGTGCTGTCCCTGGAATCATGGCCACACGAACGATCGAGAGCCGTAAGGACCGCATGGTGACTTTGCTCATTGCACCCTTGATGAGTTGCTCGGCTCGTTTACCGGTCTATGTTTTGATGGTATCCGCTTTCGTTCCCCAGACCAAATATGCTGGAGGATGGATATCGCTTCAGGGGATGGTATTGATGCTGATGCAATCGTTGGGTGCATTGGTGGCGATTCCTGTCGCCTGGGTCCTTAAGAAGTTTTTCTTTCCGGGCGAACCAGCAACTTTCTTGATGGAGCTTCATAGTTACAAATGGCCGTCGTTGATCGTAATCTATCAGCGAGTTTGGGAACGCTTGGTGGCATTTGTGTTTCGGGCCGGCACGCTCATTTTTTGCACGTCCATTTTGGTGTGGGCCGCAGCCTATTTTCCGGGCGACCATAAATCGCTGGACGCTTCCGTCGCGACGCTAGAGAAACTGCATTCAACAAGAGGGGAGTCGACGAATCCCAAACGTACCCAGCTAAACGAGGACGAGCGTTTGGCGATCGAAGCCTCACTTGCAGAAAACAAAAGGGCGATCGCCGAAGTCCAAGATGAAGTGAATCGGCAACGAAGCATGTTGATGGAATCGAGTTTCCTGGGAATGGCTGGGCACCGAATCGAACCCGTTGTGAAACCGCTGGGTTGGGACTGGAAGATTGGGGTGGCGGTCATTGCATCCTTCCCGGCCCGTGAAGTCATTATTGCCACTTTGGGCACGATTTACTCGCTCGGCTCCGATCAAGACGAGGAGAGCCAGGGGCTTCAGGAGCAGATGCGACTGGCCGAATGGCCCGACGGCAAACCCGTATTCAGCTTGGCCACGGCACTGTCGATCATGGTTTTTTTCGCGTTGTGCGCGCAGTGTTCGGCTACGCTGATGACGATTCGGCGAGAGACCAATTCCTGGCGTTGGCCGATTTTTTCCTTCACTTACATGACAACCCTGGCGTATATTGGAGCTTGGCTAACTTACCAATGCTTCCGTTTTTGGAGCTAGAAAGCATGGACCAACAAACCGTTATTGCGATTCTGGTGGTAGCCCTTTGCGCAGTCGTGGTGCTGCGATCGTGGTTCTTTTTTTGGTTGGGGCTGATTCGAAAACCAGACCCAAACAAGATCTCTCAGTCGAGTTGCAGCGGTTGCGTCAATGGCTGCCAAAAGGCTAATAACGGTCCCCGAATTGTGGAATTAAAACGCGAAGGGCCATTATGAATTTGGAATTGTCGATACGGAAATGGATTTTTTGGCTTTGTGCGTTTCAGGCGACCACTTGTTTCGCCCTAGGCCAAACGCCCCCGCTCGAGCCTGTCTCCTTCGAAGATTATTTTCAAGACAAAGCCCTTCGTTTAGAGCTATACCAATGCGGTGACGCGAGAGAGTTGGTGACGACGCTGCAAAACGTTGCGGTGGAGCCTTGCTGGCCAGAGAGTCCCCAAAATTTGTTGACTCCGTTTCCCTATGGCAAGTTTCTCGTCAAAGTTTGGGACGCTGCTTCCAACCGCTTGATCTATTCCAAGGGGTTCGACACACTTTTTGCCGAGTATGCAACGACTAAGCCCGCGATGCTGGGCAATAAACGAGTCTTCCAAACGACAACTCGTATCCCCCTGCCCAAGGCAGCGGTCAAAGTGACCATTGAACGCCGCAATGGTGACAATTCGCTATCCATCGTACTTACCGAACAATTGGATCCCAGCGATATTCGTATTCGCCATGAGTCGCCCGGACGTTTAGACAAGCCATTTGATGTTCAAATCCAGGGTGCGGCCCACAATTGTCTGGACCTGGTCTTTTTGGCTGAGGGATATTCTTCCTCGGAAGAAGGCAAGTTCCGCAACGACGTCCAAAAAATGGCAGACTTCTTGTTCTCCGCCGCCCCATACAATGCATCGCGAGATCGATTCAATGTTCGAGGGGTCTTTCGGGCCTCCGAGGAATCGGGAGCAGACCAGCCGCACAAAGGGATCTTTCGAAACACCGCTTTGAATTCGTCTTTCAACACACTCGGCATCGATCGGTATCTTTTGGTCGAGGACAACCACCGCATGCATCAGATGGCCGCCTGTGTTCCTTATGACACGATCATCGTTCTCGTAAACACAACGACTTACGGAGGTGGGGCGATCTGCTTGGATTACTGCGTTAGCAGTACCGATTCGCCCCGAAGCCAAATGGTGTTTGTCCATGAGCTTGGACACGGGTTGGCGTATTTGGCCGACGAATATGTCGGAAATGTATCTTACAACGACATGTATCCAGAGGGCATTGAACCCGTCGAGCCCAATATCACCCGCCAACTGGATCCCAAACAAATCAAATGGAAATCGTTCTTGTCGAAGGACGTAGCTTTACCAACGCTGCCAATCGTGAATAACGGTCAGCGCATCGTAGGCGCGTTTGAGGGTGCAGGGTATTTATCGAAGGGCATGTATCGACCTCAATCCAGCTGTTGGATGGGTAGCGCCAACCCCAACGAAGGTTTTTGCGCCGTCTGCGAAGATGCGATTCAACGCACCATAGACTACTACAGCCCTCAATGAGCAGTGTCGCTTTTCGCTCCGCGAAAGTGCGTTAACGCGGCACACTTTCGCGGAGCGAAAGGCGACACTCAATCTCACAAATTCAGCGACGGTATATGCAAAGGCAGTTGGCTTGCAATCTGACTTGCCGTGGTCCAGTCACCTTCCATGACCCGATGAACGCGCGCAATTGGATCGATGGTATCGAATCCTGATTCCGCTTCGCCGCTCTTTGGGTCGAGCGGAATTTCAACAGCTAACCCGCAGACGGCTCGACATAGCGTGAGCCATTGTCGTGCATTGCATGCTCCTCTTATTTCAATGTACGCCAATTTGCCTAACCGATCGTAGACCATGCCGTCCATTTGACTGGCTGGTGTATCCTTATGATCCACCCAGACGAAGGATCCATCCAGTTCGAAGTACATGCCCGGTATGCCGCCTAGCACTTCCGCGAGAGATTCGAACGATTGCGGTAATTGCTGACCTGGGAATGGGTGGATTTGCACAAAAATCGGCATGACGTACTCGCTGGATCGAGGGCCCATGGTAGCACGGCACTCCTAGGCTGTGAATTTATTATTGTCGCCTTTCGCTCCGCGAAAGTTCGCCGTGTTAACACACTTTTGCGGAGCAAAAGGCGACAAAGTTTTGCACCTTGCGAATAAACTCACAGCCTATCCGTTCCGAGATCGTAACCTGCAATGCATCTTTGCAATGCTAATTTTCTGAAAAACAGAGGGAGAGGGAGGCGCGTGCAGAGCTGGCACCGCCATGGTTCGGCAGGAGCCTCACCCCTCCCGAGCAATAAATTCATTGTGCACGACTACGATTCAAAGCAAAACGTGGTGGTGTTCGCTGAGAACACAGGTTATCCAAAAGCATAGCGGATCGTCTACAATCACCGACGCGTAAGTTGGGTCTTTATCGCGTTTTCTTTCCGATTGCGAACCCTTCGGCTTGCCCCTATACGATATCCATTCGAAAAACCATGAGCACAATTGCCGTCCAAGTACCTACGGGTGATCTGCCTACAACTTCGTATCCTTTTTTCGGACATCTTGCACGCATTATCAATTCCGGGCAAGCTCGTTCGATTGTCATCTCTGGGAACATTTACGACCTTTATTTTGATGGCAAACAGTACGTCCCATTGCTTGCATTCTTGCAAACCAAGACACAAATCCCTGGCTTGATTCAGGTCGTCTATGAATTGAATGGGCCAGTTCGTGTCTCGGACGAAGACAAGATCAAGCTTCGAGAGGCTTGGGCCGCTTGGAAGAATGGTGTCTCCATTGAGGCCATTCCGATGCGAGAAGTGCTCAACGATGGCAGCAAGTTCGAGTTGCGTCGCCGGGAATTCGACCAGTACCTTAGGGATGCGATTGGCAATGCAACCCAGGCCCTGGAATTCATGAGGCAATTGACGATTTGTTCTCGGACTTGCCTCAAGGAGAATTTATTGATTTTGATTGAGGGGGCCGACATGCTGCTCCCGGCTGGTGATGGGGATGTGGCCAGAATGAACGATGCACAAGTTCGGCGCGTCGCCATAGTGACCGACTGGTTTAGCGATCCCAGTTTCTTTGGAGGCAAAGACACCGTTTTGCTTTTGGCTGAGTCTCGTAGCCTTATTCATCCTCGCATTTCACGCATGCCGCAAGTCGTCTCGATTGAAGTCGCCTCCCCTGATTTTGCTTCACGTAAGCACTTTATCCAGTGGCATGAGTCCTTGGCGGGGAGTCGTTCGGTCAAGCAAGCGACCGACACCGTAGCCGAGGCCACGGCTGGCTTGAGCCTTCACGCCATGCGTCAGTTGCTTTTGGCGGCGGACTACGCGCAGAAACCGATAGAGCGCCAGGACACCACCTTGCAAGTCGAACAGTTCATTCAATCGCAGTTGGGGGAAGATGTGATCGAATTCAAGAAGCCGTCGCAGTCGTTGAAAGACGTAATCGGTTTTTCCAAGCTCAAGGAATTTTTGAACGTTTACTTGATTCCTCGCATGAAATTGCCGGACGATCGAGCCCTGCCGGGGGCGGCGATTGCAGGTCCCATCGGTGGGGGTAAGACTTTTATCTTCGAAGCGCTGGCTGCCGAATTGGACATGCCCGTTTTGGTACTGAAGAACATTCGCAGTCAGTGGTTTGGGCAGACGGATGTTATTTTTGAAAGGCTTCGACGCGTGCTGGAAGCCTTGGAAAAAGTCGTCATTTTTGTAGACGAAGCAGACACCCAATTTGGTGGTGTTGGCGAAGGTGCGCATGAGACCGAACGTCGACTTACCGGTAAGATCCAGGGAATGATGAGCGATCCGAAGTTGCGGGGTAAAGTGATTTGGCTGTTGATGACAGCTAGAATCCACTTGCTTTCACCGGACATTCGCCGGCCTGGGCGGGTAGGGGATTTGATTATTCCAGTACTTGACCCAACCGGAGAGGATCGAAAGGAATTCATTCGATGGATGCTCAAACCCACGAAAATCGACAACGATGAATTGGTCAATTGGTTGGACAAGGAGGGTTTGGAACAGGACTTTTCGTCTGCTGGTTTTGCCGCTCTGCGCAGCCAATTCAAAGCGATTCCGCCCAAAGATCAAGATGACTTGAAAAGTATTATTCGCGACTTCATGCAACCTGCGATCAAGCAGACTCGGCGGTATCAAACCCTTCAGGCTTTGATCAACTGTACGAGGCGGTCATTGATGCCGGACCCGAACATTTCGGAAAAAGACCGCGCCCTGATGGAGGATGAAATTCGCCTACTTGAACTACAAGGCATTCGGTAGGTCGTGATCCGCTACAATATTCCAATCAGGCAATTGCAGCCTCGATCGGTTCCGTATCAACGCAAACCACAATCGCTTCACACCAATTAAGAATTATGTTACGACACCACACACGCACCGCGTTACTCTTTAGTTGTGCAGCGTTGTTCTGCCTTTCCGCTCCCCTTTTGGCGCAAGAACGATTCGCAGACTTGCTAGGCCCTGTGAAAACAGGACAGGTAGCCAAGGGGGGATCTGTAGAAGTCCCCTACATTCTTTGGGGGGGCGACGTTGCCACCTTTTTGGCAAATGGGGATCTCAAGACCAAGCCTGGATCGATATTTCAGCAGTCGGGACTCGATATTCAATTGGCTAACGGCGACGACTTTGTCGGACAAGTTCGGAACTATGTACAAGGAAAATCGCCCTTCCTCCGCGGAACCATGCACATGATCGGTTTGGCAGGCGAAGTGTTGGGCGCGGATCCAAAAACCAAACCTGTCATTATCATGCAGTTGTCTTGGAGCGCTGGCGATCACATTGTCGGTCGAAAAGCCATCCGCAACTTGAACGACCTCAAGGGCAAGAAGATCGCGTGCCAACAGGGAGGGCCGCACGTTGGATTGCTGTATGACTCCCTTGGCGCCGCTAAGCTCACCAAATCCGATGTGACAATCGTTTGGACCAAGGACATTACCGGCCCGGATGGCCCCGCCGAGGCCTTTCGCAAAGATCCGACGATCGATGCATGTTGTGTCATTACTCCGGACATGGTGGGCTTGAGTACGGGGCTTACGGAAGTGGGTACCGGGGCAGAGGGTACCGTGGCAGGTGCACACGTCGTCAATAGCACCGCACAGATGAGTCGTTCGATCGCCGACGTCTATGCTGTGCGACGCGATTGGTACGATGCCAACAAAGACTGGGTCAAGAAGTTTGTGGCCGGGCAGCTCAAGGCGACTGAAAAATTAGTTGCGATGCGTCGCGGCTTTACCGAAACAAAGAAACTCTCCAAAGAGTACGAACAAATCCTAGGATTGTCGCAACGTATCTTCGGTAAAGAAACCATTCCAACCTTGGAGGAGGACGCGCACGGCCTGTTGCTCGATTGCTCATTTGTCGGATTGTCGGGTCAGATGGCTTTCTTTCTCGACAAAGGAAACCTAAGCGGCTTCGTCGGTAAGATGGGCGAAGCGATCGACTTGGCTACTAGCTGGGGGTACGCCAAAGGGCGCAACGGCTTTGATCCAAATGACTTCGATTATAAAGCCATCGCGAAGCTGGCTGAGATGGAATATGCTGAACTCAAGTCCAGTGAAAAGTTTGAGAAGAGCACGGCAGAATCCACCGAACTTTTTTTGGGGGACAACTTGGATGCGAACACGATCGTGAGCTTTACGATCGGATTCGAACCCGACCAAAAAGATTTCTCGGCGGATCGATATGGATCGGATTTCTCCCGAGCGCTCAAAGAAGCGAGCAAATTTGGAAATGCGAGAGTTATCATTCGCGGACACTCGGATCCGACCAAGACGCTTTTGGACCTGATCAAAAGCGGGATTTCGAAAGGGGTCATTCAACAAAACGGTACCGCTGGAAACTATCGATACTTCATGAATGGCAAGCCACTCGATCTCAATAGAACGAAAGAAATCGTGGAACTGATCAAGGGTGGTGCTTTCGGTGGTGGAAATCCAGATCCCTCTGTTACCATGCAAGCAGCCCTCAATCTTTCTAAGTCGCGAGCGGATAATGTATTCGCCGAGTTGCAACTCTATGCCAAGCGTGAGGGCATGAATATCGATCTTTCGCAAATTGTGCCCGTAGGGGCGGGGGTGATGGAACCCGTGATTCCAAAGCCCAAGAATCTTGAAGAAGCCAAAGAGAACATGCGTGTCGAGTTTCGAATCGTCAAAGTCAATCCAGAGTCGCTGGCTCCGTCCGATTTTAATTTCTAACGACCTTGCTCTATGGACGCCGTGAAACGATCCCATGAATTTCAATTCCAAATACCTGTTTTGCCTAGTTACTTTCGCCGCTCTTGGTTGGACCGTAACTGGCGTGGCCAGCGACAACGTCGTGATCGTATTGGATGATTCCGGCTCGATGAACGAGAGGATGAGCGGCGGCGTGCGCCGTATCGATGCTGCCAAAAAGGCCATTACAGCTGTGCTCAAGCAGTTTCCGGCGGACACCAAACTCGGCCTAATGTTGCTCAATGGCGACCGCTCCAAGCAGCATTGGGCCATACCTCTTGAACACCTTTCTTTGCCTCAAGCAACACGACGTGTTGAATCGGTTAGCGCAGACGGCGGTACGCCGCTCGGAGAAAGAATGCGAGAAGGAGCAGAAGCACTATTACGACTTCGCGACAAGCAGATATATGGTAACTATCGCCTGCTCATCGTGACCGATGGTGAAGCGAACGACTCGAAACTGCTCAACTTGTATTTGCCCGACGTATTGTCACGCGGACTCCTGGTTGACGCTATTGGCGTAGATATGAAGCAAGACCACTCGTTAGCCACGCGCGTCCACAGCTACCGACGCGCCGACGACGCGGAGGCTTTATCCAAAGCTATCGAAGAAGTCTTCGCGGAAAAAGTGGATTCGAGCGCGGCCAATAGCAACGTAGACTTTGCACTCTTGCAAGCCCTTGATGACGGCGCAGCCAGAGAAGCTCTCAGTGCTTTGTCGAAACCAAATAATACCCCGATCGTTGGCGTTTCACTTCCTGCTCATTTCAATGTAACGGTTGGAAATCAACCGTCATTGCAAGGCACGTCATTCTTGGGAACTTTTGTTGTCACGATCATGTGCTGCATGTCACCGGTGGTTGTGATTGTGATCGTATTGGCCGTTTTCATGTCCAAATCGAAAGCCGGTGGAAAGAAAAACCGCCGTTGAAGTTACCAGCGGCTATTCACTAGCCACCCGCCACCTGGGAGGGTCGAGCGAAGCGATGGGAGGGTGAAGTGGAAGGGGCAATCGCACAAGTCAGTTCAACCCTCCCCGGCCTACGCCGGCCTACGGCCGACCCTCCCGAAGAAAGCAACGCTGTGAAGCATTTTCGTCGGATCGGAGCTTGTCTCCGACGGACGCCGTTTTGGCGTACTAAAAGTGCTGCTCAGACATTGACGTACCGCACTCCGCTCCAGCCTCGACTAAGGCGGTCGGGGCTGGAGCGCAGTGCGGCGGTTACCGGGCTGTTACGTAGGACGCCAAAACAAGGTTGAGGGGAGGCAAGCTCCCGCTCAACCTAAGCGAATTGTTGGCGAAAATGCTTCAAAGCGTTTCGAAGAGAGGGTGACTAAAGACTACCGATCAAGATCGAGAAAGACGATGATCGAGGGGTTGCCCACCGGGGTGTAATGTCCTGTGAATTTGAGGCTACCAGCCTTGCGATCTACTTCGAAGACGGCGATGTTGTCCCCGCGTTGATTGCAACAATAAAGGAACTGTCCAGTGGGATCGAAGTTGAAGCTGCGAGGATAATTACCGCGTGTCCATTCGTCTCCAACGAATGTGAGCTCGCCGTTGGCGCCAACAGAAAAAATCCCGATGCTGTCGTGCAGTCGGTTGCCTGCATACACAAATTTCCCATCTGCCGAAACCAATATCTCGGAACAGAAATTACTTCCAGCAAACCCTGGCGGAAGTGTAGAGACTGTTTGCCTGTGGGCTAACCGACCCAATTGGGCATCGAAGTCAAACAACGCAATAGTCGATCCTTCTTCTTGTATGGAGTAGAACCAACGACCATTCGGGTGAAAATGAAAATGCCGCGGACCGTCTCCCGGCGGTAATGAAATCGCCGCGGGTTCTATCGGAGACAGCAAACCCTTTTGTAGATCGAATTTCCATAAAAAGATCTGATCCAAACCTAGATCGGCATGCAACACGAACCGCCCCGAGGAATCGGCTTGGATCATGTGCGCATGAGTCCGATCATGTCCGCTAAAGGCAAAACTTCCCGGAGGAGTATTGGTCGCCTTGGTCGGACCAATCTTCCCCGTATCGTTCTTGACGTCGGTGGCATCGCCCAAACGCCCATCAGCAAGAATTGGCAACACGGCCACCGAGCCGCCAAAATAGTTAGCCACTAAAAGGAATCGGCTCGATGGGTGGATGCTAACGTAGGTGGGACCAGCGCCACCCGAGCCGACGGTGTTGAGCAAAGTCAACTGTCCGTCTGTCGGTTTGATCGCAAAAGCGCTAACGCTGCCTTGCTTGCTATCTCCCAATCGATCCGTCTCATTGGCGGAATACAGCCGGGTGCCTCCGGAATTCAGAGCCAAGCAGCTTGGGCTGGTTCCCATCTCGTGAATGCCCGCGGGCGACATTGCCCCAGTCTCGCGATTCACCTGAAAGAGGTGAATGCCGCGACCGTTGCCAGGTGGTAAATCCACCTGCGTTGGCAAAGTATCGCGGAGTGGAGAGCTAAACGTACCGACATAAGCCATGAGCGGAAGACTGGCTGCGTTGGTTTGGGCTCGTACCAATCCGTCGAGTGCCTTGGTAGTTCCCGCAATCGCGATAGAAGTCTTGAGGAACGATCGTCGGGAACCATTTAGGAGTGTCATGGCAAATCAGGTTCCCCGACGTCGACGTGTTGAAATCCGCTCTTCTTCGATCTGGGTGTAGGCCGCTAGCCATGAACCATCGTCAAGTTTCGTTCCAATAGGCGACGAAGGCAACGCATTTGACTGCTCCTCTTTCTCACCCTCTCCGCTCGCTTTGACATTCAAAAAGTTGATAATTGCTAGTGCGTCCAATGGATTGATGGTGCCGTCGCCATCCACATCGAAGTCTGGCAAACTGAGAGTGCTGGCAGGTCTTGGGAATGGTAATCGTGAAACATCACCAGCGTTCAGAGCGTTGATGATGGCCAACGCATCCAGTGGATCGACACCGTTTTCTCGATTGACATCCAGTGGGTTCAATCGATTTTGCCATGGATTCCTGTTCGGGATGCGGTTTAAGCCGACGTTCAAAGTATAGGATTTAAGATCAGCCCCAACTTCGGTTACCACGACGGGGATCACGATTTGAATTGGGTCCGTTTCGTCAACATATCTGTCAGGTGCAACGACGAGGTTTTCACCTACAACGATGAATCTGTCGTCGCTCGAAATAACGGTATACTTCTGACCTTGATCTTGGTCCGCAATCGAAATTTTTCCGAAGCTCACGCCCGTAACATTGGATAAAAGATCCGGATTGGCAACGGAGGCCGCGGTGGGAGGGTCATTTGCATCTTGAATCAACAGAGGAATCGTCTTTTCAATTCGGCGTGAGGGCGTCCCCGTATCTTGTGCAACGACTACGATTGAATCGTTCGGACGCGTCTCAAAATCAAAAAGACCGGAGCGATTCAGCAACAACTCTCCTGTACTTGGGTTGATGGAAAATCGAGTTTCACTGCTTGGCAAGGAGAATTGAACGAACTGACTTGTGTCGCGGTCCGACGCGATTATCTTCACAAACGGAACTGCAACCAGTTGGCGTTCCGACATAGAGATCGTATCCGTTTTGATTTCAGGATCGAACTCATTGACGTCTGTTACGTTGATATTGACGGAGGCCGTTGTTGAGAGTCGGGGCAGTCCATTATCCTCAGCTTCGACAAAGAACTGGTACGAGGCCACAGTTTCGTGGTCGAGCGATGCGCCAGTATTGATAGAAATGCGACCAGTGTTTTTATCGAGCGAGAATTGCGTTGGCGGAGTTCCTGCAAACCGATACTGCACTGTGTTGTTGGTATCTCCGTCCGGCGCCGCCAGGAAACCGATTTCAGCCCCTCCAGGAGCCGATTCACTTAATTGGAACAGGGTCGCCCTTAGGGAAGGTGCAAATTCATTCACATCGAGCACCTCGATGGTTTTTTGCAGTGTAAGAGACAATGGCGGGGTCCCGTTGTCCGTAACTCGGACTTGAATATCAATGCGAGGAGTGACCTCATAATCAAGCTTGGTTCCAGGAGCCAAGTAAAGCAAGTTACCTTGAACGGCGAATCGCTGATCGAACACTTGCCAGGTGAATTGATCGCTCTTGTCTATGTCGGTTCCGAACAGAGTCCCAATCAATACCGCTGTTTCGTTTTCCCGAATGGTATTGCCAATAAGTTCAATATTGGTTGGAGTATCGTTGACATTAATAACCGTCAATTGAATCTGAAGCGTAGTGAATAAACCACCTGCGTCGGTGGCCTGTAAGATCAAATAGTTAACACCTACGTCTTCGTTCAATGGTGTGCCACCTAGCCTCTTGGCCGTTTGGTCGAAAGTTAACCAAGCAGGTAGCGGCGAACCATTTTCCGGATAAAGGCTGAGAGTTAACTTGGTATCGTCCACATCGGTGAACCAACTGGCTGGGATCGGATAACTTAACAACTCGTCTTGTACGATGCTGATCGCTTGAGCAGGGACGGTCGTAATCGGTGCATCGTTTACAGGAGTGATTTGGATACCGATACTTGCTCCCGTCAAAGAAACAGGACCGGTATCAATGGCGGAAGCAACATCCAATTCTACACGTGTTGTCGAGGTGAATCCCGCTGAATACGTATTGTCGAGCGCCCGGTAGACGAGCGAAGCTGGCCTCCCAAAGTAGTCCTTCGCAGGTAAAAAACGCAGGAAAGTCGATGACGCAAGCACCAGGCTTGTGGACAGCGATACATTGCCGACCGGCAACCATGCGACCGAGTCGAGCGAATACTGCCATTGTCCAGTGGTTGTCGAACTTGGGTTGGTCGTTATGGCGATTCCGGAAAGGGAGCTGCCCCGATCCGGATCTTGGAAGGACGGACCCACGAGTGCATCCACAGAGCGCCCTGTTGGATTTTTGGTGTCTTCAGCAATCGTCGCCAAGAAAGCATTGCTCGAACGCGGCGAGTCGTTAACCGGCGTTACATTGACCGTGACCGTCGCTATGTTGCTTGCGCCATTCAGGCCATTGTCAAGAAAGACAGTCACGTTTCTCGAATTCGGGGACGGATCATCCGTCGTGTGAATGAAGGTGACCCGAGCGATAAGCTTTTCGATGGTCGCCGCCGTTGCCGCAGAATTCAGAGTTACATTGATCGACGGGCCCGGTCCGGTGTAGCTTCCAACGACGATTCCACCGAATGCGATATCGGTCCCATTGACCGAAATTTCACCAGCACCACTACCTTCATTTGCAATGTCAAGGATATCACCGGTTTGGAAGTTACTGGCGATAGCAATTGTCAGTAGTCCACCGGCGTAGCCTGGAACGTTGGTTTCCGTGACCTTGGCGGTTGGCGCCACTTGAAGTGCAGCACTGTTTTCTACATAAGTGACGCTCGGACCAAGGTTGATATCGATGACCTTGGTAGCCGGGGTTATGGTGAAGTTCACGTTGGAGATATCAAAGAATATGTTGGAGGCTGCTTGGACTCGCACGCGTGCCTTGGTTGTCGGTGCATTTGGAATTCGAACCATGGCGCTGCCATTGTTCGCGACCCCCGTCGCAACTACAAAAGGGTAGGTCAAACCACCATCTGTCGAGACGGAGATATTCACGGAGGAAGCGTTGATTCCATTGGCGGTCGTGCCTGCGACATCCCAATCTATCTTCTGAAACGTCAAGCCTTCCCAGGTGACATTGGTATTGGGGGTAACGACAGCGAAAGCAGTCCCCGTGTCGACCACCGAGATTCGCATACTATCGTCGTCAAAAGCGCCACCCGTTACGCGATTGTCCCGGGCGACGACACGAAAGTTCATCTGTCGTGTTGTGGTGGGCAATCGCTCACCCTTGGCCGTTGTATTGTTGACAAGATCGCTCAACCGCGGAAACGTTCGCGATGGGCTTGTCGACGGCGTCCAACTACGAAACAAGGGACTTTGTCCATTGTCGGCAGCACTGAGAGGTTGCGATGGGCCTAAGTCACTTTGTTGCCAATCGTAAGTTAACACGTCAAAAGAATCGAGGTCGGATCCAACGGCCGTCAACACAAAGGGAGTGCGAGCGGGAATCGAATAGTCAAGCCCGGCGTTGATCACGGGGATGTTATTGCCAGTGACCTTTCGTGTTCCCACGTTGGGTATCTTGTTATCGACGTGGGCAACCATTTCATCCAAACTTGCAAAATGAAAATAGGGATCGCTATTGGGTTGCAAATCGTCCGCACTGCAAATGCCGGCGTAGGCTTGAATGGTCGTGCCACTACCAGGTTCGTACGCAGTGCTCGCGTTTCGGTTTCCGCTGCAAGCTCCAGCGCTGCTATTAAAGGTATGATTGCCACCGAATTGATGTCCCATCTCATGCGAAACATAGTCGACGTAAAATGCGTCACCGATTGGCGCCGGTAGCCCCGTAACACCCTGTGCTTTGATGGCATTGATTCCGACGCTACCAAGCAGTGCAACACCCCCGCCACCCGTTGAAAAGACGTGTCCGATGTCGTAGTTTGCATTGCCAATGATGCTGTCTACCTTTGCTTGATTTTCACTTAGCATCGCAACGCCATTATTGTTGCTGTAGCCGTCGGTTCCAGCGTTCGTAAAAACAAGTTGATCGTTGTTGGCAACCAATACAAAAGTGATCGAGAGTTCTGTTTGATAAATACCTGTCACTCGGTTGACTGCAGTTGCGATTGCCGCTTGACCTAATGGAACCGTGCCACCATGAAATGTGGTATACTCCCCTGTGGCTGCTACCGCCAAGCGATAGGTCCGCAGGTGTGTTCCGCTGCGGAATTGGATTGCGTTATTGTTCGACGGCGAGCTATCATCAGAAATACTGTCCCCCTTGGATTCGCCCATTTGCGATTCGAGCTCTAAGAATCCAGTATCGACCTTGGTCGTGCCTGTTGAATAAACCGAGTAGAAGTCGCTTGGAACGTTGGAATAGGGATCCACATAATAAGTTCCACCAGGTGAAATCACTTGCGCGTGAAAGCCCTGTGGAGTCATGTCAAAGCGAATCGTCGAGGCTGGGTTGTCGATACCTTGGCCCGCATAAGTCTGAATCTCCGGAAATTTTGCAGCCAGCTCTGGGGCCATAATCGACGAGACATATATATTGAATCTCTCCAGCGTTCCATCCGGCCTGGGAATACTGATGATCGCATTGTCAGCAACCGCCGGAGAGGGAGTGAGATTCGCCGGTGCAATGGCTAGCTGATTGCGAATAGCTGTCGAGTCAAGGGAGGCGAGTTTATAATCTTCGGCACGGACAAACGAAGTCAGGTTGGATGGAATTTCGGATTGAGAGACATAGGACCAGAGTCCCGCCAAGAGCCTTCTTGCTTCGAGTTGCTCTAGCGTTAGTCGTTTCCTTCTCTTTGAACCTTTGGCTGCCATAGTGTTTTTTCCTGTCTATTCCAATTATGTTGCACAATAATGTCGCAAAAAACCAAACTCAACCGACGCACACGAAGAGTGTTTGGGCAAGCAATCAGCTACGTGAGAATGAGATAAGAGTATGATAGTCGGTAGTTAATAGGTCAACCAAACACCGACTCAATTCCATGATTCCCGCAAGAACGCTCCAAACACCTCGGCGAGCCTAGAATTGGAAAAATCGCAGCCGAAGGCAGTTTTACACCCGTTCGCCCAACGCTGGGAAGCATTTTCACCAACAATTCGCTTAGGTTGAGCGGGAGCTTGCCTCCCCTCAACCTTGTTTTGGCGTCCTACGCAATAGCCCGTGAACCGCCGCACTCCGCTCGCGCCACGAACGCCCGAGGCGGTCGAGGCGCGTGCGGCAGGCGCATTCAGCGAAAACCCCATTTTTTTTTCTGTTGAAATAGAAAAAA
>JANMHA010000406.1:0-1550 GCA_031374925.1 Pirellula sp.
TGAGGATCGCCATCACGGCTGAGAACTGAACAGCGCCGATAACGAGGCCGGACAGGATTCCGACGGGTGCGGCGGACACGGCCAACTCAGCAGGCCAGCGTCGCTCGCTCAACCGCACGAGAGCGGTGTAGGCCAGCAGAACTATGAGTGCACCGGCGAGCTTAGCCATGAACTGGAAAGCCGGCTGACTGGGCAAGGCGGCTGAAATTGCTTCTATGCCCAGCCCGAATGCAAGCATGATTGCGAAGGTCAGAACGATCATCCAGCCAAGGCTGCGCAACCAAAGTAGCTTCCCCGGGTGAAGGATGCCGTGGTCACCGAGGACCGGAGTGTTTCCCGGGTTCATGATCGCGACCGCTTACGCAGGATCAGCCACTCAGCGACTGCCAGATTGAGTATCCACGCGCCGCCCATCGCCAGTGCTAAGGCCATAGGGTCGAGCTTGCCGAGGATCATGACCAGGGGGATCTGCGTGACCGCCTGCGTGCCGGCACCCAGGCCGATGGCATAAGCGCGACGCATCCAAGCCTGGTGCACGGCGACGTTTCCGCGCCGGATAGCGACAAAACCAACGAAGATGGACGCCGCCATCGCAGTGCCGAACGACAGACGAACTGGAATGCTCCCAATATGCTGAAAAGCGTGACGCTGACGATATGAAGGACCACCGGGATCGGTGAGGCGAAGAAGCGCGCATTTACCGATGTGATCTCCGCTTGACCGACCAGCGTCGTCAGCCTGAACGCCCCACCAGCGATGGGGATAAACGCCAGGGCGAGGAGTCCCAACGGAATAAGCCAATTGGCGGCACCCGAGTCTCTCTGGCGCGGGGCCCTGAATGCGAGTGCGGTCATTGGAGGCTCCTGTGGGATCGGAGGTTGGCCTTCAGGCGACCGGGGCCGCCTGAAGCTTTGCAGACCTGGCGGCTAGGCCGTCGCAGCGTCGCGAGGGATCGCTTGTCCGGGAGGGGTCGCAACCTTGTTGCGATGGTGTTCGGACCAGAGCGAATAGCCCAGCCAGATCATGGCCAGACCCATGGGCACTGCGGCATAGCGCTGGAGCGCATGAGGCAGGAGTGCTGCGGCCGGTGTGATGATCGCTGCGAAGGCGAGCATGATAGCCGGCCAACGCGACAGAACGGCGGCGCGGATGGTCGCTATGCCGAACAGCAGGCCGCCGAGCAGATAACAGACGCCGAGGACGGCGTAGGTTGGTACCAGCGCGCCGATGTCCATGACGCCCGGATTTCCGTTTAAGACCCCCAGGTAGCTGTCGATGAAGGCGGGTAGCGGCGCCGCAACTACCGAAAGGACGAAGAGTTCGACAAAGACGAAGCCGGACTGGAGGAACCAGGAGACGGTCAGCAGGGCGAAGCCGGCGAGGCCGAGCCAGCCCGCCTTGTCGGCCTGCCGTGCGTAAATTCCGGTGAAGCCGATCAGGAAGAAGAGTCACATGACGAACTTGAGGGCGATGATGACAGCCCAGAGACCGGTCGTGACCGAGGCCAGTTCGTCGGCCGGATGGATCGGCTGGATGCCTGCGAAAATGAT
>JANMHA010000426.1:0-18058 GCA_031374925.1 Pirellula sp.
CATCCAAATCAGCTTGGATTGCGTTATACTTCTCTCCGATCCATGTAACGACTTGTGCATCCGGCATGCGATCCATCTTGGCGGAAATGCACCCCAGGAATCAACCTCAATTCGGTAACTTATTGTTTAGCGACGCCTAAGCAAACACCTTGGTGTTTTTCCCGCGGTATGGCACTCCTTCGTAAAAGATTGCATTTACTCCCTCAACGGGGACCACTTCGGCTGGAAAAATCGTCGGGACTTGCGACAATCGCTGAAAATTAAAGCTAACGCCTCGTCCTGGCTTATCATCTTGTGCAGAACCATCCAAACCGCAAATTGTCGACCCGACGACAACAACACAAAATAGCTCCACGAGATTTATAGTCCGAGTTGGCATGAAATAGTTTGCCCTCATAGGCTCAGTAACACGCACCATGACAACTTTTCTCCAATGCTGCGAAAATGGAAAAGGCCGGAAAGAAACCGCCGCGCCAACCAATGCTCCATCCTACTCTATTTCGCATGGTAAGAGATTTACGGCTTGCGTCAGGCAGAACCTGAGGTTTCCGCATGGGTGGAGAACCTTTGCTTCAGTCAGGACAAGCCAGTCTGGGAGCCGATGACTATAGCGCCAATACATCACCAAATCGATCGCGTTCCATTTGCGTGATGCGGTGCATGTCATAGATCAACTGCACGTCGCAGCCTCGCTGTGGGACATCGCGGCGTGCAAACATGCGTTGCTGTGTGCTAACCATCACCTCGGGTGGTAAACTCGCCATTTGGCCAAAGAGCCTGGCGTAGTTGACGAAGCTCGGTACGTTGCTCGTCACAAATCCGTACATCATGCTGCAAACTCCGATAACCTTGCCGGTGAAGATGCCGGTATTGATCGCGGTCTTGGAGTAATCACCCATGATGCATCCTAAGAACTGCATGTTGGTTGACGCTTTGCCGAAGCCATATTCCATGTTGACCGTGCCATACGTATTCTTTAAGTCGCTGTTGCAAGTACCGGCTCCCAAATTGATCCAGCTGCCCAAATAGCTGTGACCAAGGAAGCCGTGGTGCTGCTTGTTGCTGTAGGGTTCGACAATAGACGCTTCGACTTCTCCGCCGATCTTGGTCGTGTGGGATAGTGAAACAGCGTCTTTGATGGCGGAGTGTTCGAGAATACGAGCTTTCTTGCCGATATAGATCGGTCCTCGCAGCAAAGTGTACGGACCGATCTGAGCCCCGCTATCGATGATGATGGGCCCTTTGCGTGTATCGGTTAAAACATATTCACCAACCGAAGCCCCATCCGCTAGAAACAGGCCGTCCGCCAATTGCCGCAACTCGGACACCTGTGGAACTCCTGATCGACCTTCCGAAGGATTTGCTCCTAGCTCAATCCGCCACTCAAGGCTATCGCGAATGCAAGCCATGTTGCAGGCGATCAATTCATGCGGGACCGCAATTGTCCCCAATTCGCACTCGTAGGCCTCAAACGCTTTCGCTTTTTCCAACCACTCTTCCACGCCCAGGTAGCCATAATGAAACAACTGCTCAACCGTCCATGGCGGATTGATGACAGCCGCCACATGCTCGCGATCCATAATTACCATCGGCACGGAGTCCTGCGTAACTTGGCAAGCTAGGCGGTGAAGAAACTGAATCTGTTCAAAATTCTGCGTGGTCGGCGCGACTCGGGCATTAAGCAACAAAGTTATTGGTCGTTCCGCTTTTCCGCCGATGGAATCCTCGTCCATCATCTGCAACGACGGGAAATCGATCCGCTGGAGTGTCTGCAAGTGCGGGCGAGAAATCCCATACACCTCGCCCATCGGCTCCAACAAGTCAACCAACCGAAAACTTCCGCAAGTAATTGCGGCAGCCAGCCTGGCTACGGTGACGGGTGCCATGAGTTCACATTGAGGGTCTTCAAAGACAACAATCGACATAACACTTGGCCCCTTGGGTTGGAATCGCATCCATTAGCCGCGATCCATTCGGAGAAAACTGAATTTGGACTACCAATTGTGCCGGATTCGTCTGAGTTGCCTAGCATTTTCCCAATCCTTACAAAACGAAAGCAAGATGAGTAGTGGGTTTGCGTCGATTGCGTAAAATGTGTGGCGTGTGTCTGTCGAATTTCCATCCAAACTCAGAGCCAAAAGCCAAAATGCTAGACCTGTACGACAAAATTCAAGAGGCCAGTGCCGCCATTCGAAAAGCCTGGGGACGCACTCCACATGCAGGAATTATTCTCGGTACCGGGCTTGGACCACTCGTCCAACGCATCGAGGTCGAAGCCACCTTGGAATACTCCGACATTCCTCACTTCCCTCGCTCGACGGCAACGTCGCATCGCGGACGATTGGTGTGCGGCATGCTATGCGGTCTCCCAGTCATGGCCATGGAAGGTCGATTCCATATGTACGAGGGCTACGAGCTTAAGCAGATTACGTTACCGGTCCGGGTGATGAATTCGCTTGGGGCCGGATTACTAATTGTTTCCAACGCATGCGGTGGCATGAACCCGTTTTACCAGTCGGGGGACATCATGCTCATCGACGACCACATCAATTTGCTAGGTAGCAATCCGCTGATCGGCATCAATGACGATCGGCTGGGGCCTCGCTTTCCCGACATGTGCCACCCCTACGACCAAACGCTCATCGATGCAGCCTTGAAGACAGCTCGCAAGAACGATATCGTCGCCCACAAGGGAGTCTTTGTTGCGGTCTGTGGCCCGAACCTGGAAACCAGAGCAGAATACCGCTTTCTCCGCGCGATTGGTGCGGACGTCGTCGGCATGTCGACAGTTCCTGAAGTGATTGTGGCTGTCCACGCTGGAATGCGATGCGTTGGCTTCTCTGTCATCACTGACATGTGCTTGCCCGACGCGTTGGAGCCCGCTGATGTCCAAAAAATCATCGCAATTGCAAACGATGCCGAACCGCGATTGACCACTCTCGTGACCGGCGTACTAGAACACGAACGTGACCGACTCGTCGCGTAAGTGTAGATCGGCACTCCGTGCCGAGAATCTCGGCACGGAACGCGTGCCACAATAGACCGCTTATCAAAAGAGAAAGCAACATCGTATTATGAAAACAGTACATCCAGAGTCAACTCGCATCGGTTGGATCGGCACTGGGGTGATGGGACGCAGTATGTGTTCGCATCTGCTCAAGGCTGGTTACAAGACTTCTATTTTCAACCGAACCGCATCGAAACAGAATGACTTACTAAGCTTGGGTGCAATAGGCTGTTCCAGTCCGAGACAGGTGGCACTCCAAAGCGACGTGGTCTTTTCGATGGTTGGGTATCCTTCCGATGTAGAGGAAGTGATCTTGGGACCATTAGGTGCGCTCACTGGACTCGCACCGGGCGGAATCCTGGTTGACATGACCACGAGCCGCCCAGGTTTGGCCCTTCGCATCGCAAACGAAGCCAAGGCGAAGGAGGTCCTTGCTTTGGATGCTCCCGTTTCAGGTGGCGATATTGGTGCACGCGAGGCACGGCTCTCGATTATGGTCGGAGGGGTACTAGAAGCCTTCGAAGCTCTGACTCCCTTATGGAAACTAATGGGAACTACCTATGTTTTCCACGGGGCTGCCGGCTGCGGGCAACATGTTAAAATGGTGAACCAGATCCTGATTGCATCGAGCATGGTAGGACTCTGTGAAGCCCTTTTATACGCCAAGCAGGCTGGCTTAGATCCCGAGCTTGTGCTCAAGTCGGTTTCCACGGGGGCGGCCGGGAGTTGGACACTAAGCAATTTGACGCCGCGGATCTTAAAAGGAGATTATGCCCCTGGTTTTTTCGTCGATCATTTGGTTAAAGATTTGTCGATCGCCATTGAAGAAGCGGAAAGACTCGGACTGAATTTGCCTGGATTGAGCAATGCCAAGAAGGTATATGAATTCTTGCAGAGCTTAGGCCACGGAAGGTCCGGCACGCAATCTCTCATTTTGGCCATGGCCGAACAGAACGGCATTGATTGGTTAGAACTGCCTAACCATGCGAAAGGCGACGGCTTTTGACGTTTCGTCAGCCTTCGCCTACGGTTCGGGTTAATCGTAGTTACAATAGATCCACTATGGCGTCAACAAACCAATCCGAAAGATCGACTTGCCCCAATTTTCTTCTGGGCAAAGTTAGATCTATGGCTTGGTTGGTGCTTTCGTTCTTTTTGGCAAATATTTCGCCGAGTATTCGTGCGTCCGAACTCACCGACGCACAGATCAGCAATGCGATCCGGCGTTTGTTTTCCGATCGATGCTTCACTTGCCATGGGCCGGACGTCAAAGTCCGCTCGACCGACATGCGGATCGATCGAGATGGAGTCACCTCCTTCCAAACTGGAACTGGCAAAAAGTTCGCCGTGCCAGGGAACCTAAAAGAAAGCGAAATCTGGGATCGCATCAACTCGGCCGATCCGGATACGGTGATGCCACCACCTTCGAGCAAGCTCGATTTGAACGATCAACAGAAGAATTTGGTAAAAACTTGGATCGAACGGGGGGCAAAATTCAAAGCCAAGCACTGGTCGTTCAGGGCCTTGCCAGACAAGGTTGAGATTCCATCCATTTCAATCGGAACACGAAACGAGCCCCGGCGAAATCCAATCGACTCATTCGTTGAAAGCAACTTGGAATTGGGCTCTGTGACAACGCAACCAGCATCCGATCTAGCCGTTCTTGCTAGAAGGGCAAGTTTGGCGTTAACCGGTCGTTTGCCCGAGCCAGCCGATGTTCAACTGCTGGTACTATCCAAAGACCCAAGTGCTTATGAAGCGTACGTAGACAGCTTGCTGGCCGCACCACAATTCGGCGAACGGGTCGCAATCGAATGGCTCGACTTGGCTGGCTATCCCGATACTTCTGGTATCCAATCCGATATTTATTGCGATGTGTGGCTTTACCGCAATTGGGTCATTTCCGCAATCAATCAAGATTTTCCGTACGACCAATTCATCACTTGGCAATTGGCAGGTGACATGCTTCCTGACCCGTCGGACCAACAGAGAATCGCCACGGCCTTCAATCGTCTTCATGTCCAAGACAAAGAAAGAGCGAGTTCCGATGAAGAGAATCGCGTGGAGCATATGAACCAACGCGTCAAGAGGCTTGGGAAAGCCGTGATGGGACTGCCCCTGAAGGGCTCCTGCGGCCAAGTTAGTCGGTACGATCCTTTCTCGCGAAGCGAGTATTTCCAGTTGTGTGATTTGTTTGGCAACATCGATGAAAACGGTCCATCGCTGTTGCTGCTCGATAAGGCTCAAAAACAACAGGTGGAAACGCTTGAAAAAGGAATGACGTCGGTTCGGCAAGCCTATGCCGATGAACTCATGAAACTTGAAAAATCGGATACGGTGGAGAAATGGTATGGATCTTTGGTTGGTTGGCCACAACCGGAGGATCAATGGCTCTCCGCCGAGTTCACTTTCGACAAGCCGAAGGATAAGCCTGCAACGCAGATTGCCAACCTTATTCATTCCGACCAGCCTGGACACTGTCAAGGAACGATCCAGTGGCAGAATGAAGGTAAGCATTCCGCTGTACTCATGGATGGAGACCACGCACTCGTCTTTCCGAAGTCAGGGGTTTATTCGCGAACCCAAGAGTTTACGATTTGCCTCGATCTAAAAGTGCCCAAATTCTTCGATCGGGCAGTGGTTCTTCATCGCTCGAAATATTGGAGGGATACAGGCTGGCGCGGATATCACCTGTTAATTGAGGATGGACGTTTCAGCTTTACTCTGGTGCACTGTTCGCCCACCAGTGCGATTCAAATTCGATGCACCGAGCCCGTTGCGTTAAACCAGTGGATGCACCTCGCAATAGTGTATGGGGGCACCAACCGGGCTGAGGACACGCACATTTATGTCGACGGCAAGCGCGCTCCGGTGGAAATCCTTGGCAACTCACTGCAAAAAGATATTCTCTCCGAACAAGTTGATGAATCATTGAGCATTGGAGCACGCGCTTGGGACCGAGGGCTCCCAGGAGGACTCGTCGATGACTTGCAAGTTTACGACTCCGCCTTGACTGCGATTGAGATTACCGGGCTAGCATCGGACGAGCCGTGGCTAATTTGGTCCGAACTCACTCGCGAAAAGCAGGCGTACTGGCGCGAACACTACGCGCAACGCTTGGACCCACAATGCAAGTACCTCAAAGAGAGCTTTCAACACTATTTCACATCATTGGCGGAGATTGTTCAACCTGCACGAGAGCTGCTTGTTATGAATGAGATGGCAAAGAAAACTCCAACACTATTGCTCAATCCTAATGCTGATAATGCCGCTGGCGAGATTGAGGAACCAGGGGTACCTAGAGCTTTGTTGAACGACGGCGAGCCGATGCCAAAGAACCGATTGGAGTTGGCTCATTGGCTAACCAGTGACCAACATCCTTTGACCGCAAGGGTTGCCGTGAATCATATTTGGCATCAAATGTTTGGGCGTGGATTGGTCCTGACTACCGACGATTTTGGTGCTGAAGGCCAACCGCCGACGCATCCCGAATTGCTTGATTTCCTGTCAAGCGAATTCATCCGATCAGGCTGGAGTCGCAAGGCCATCGTTCGAATGATCGCGACGTCACGAACTTTCATGCAATCCATTCCCGAATGAAAGCACGGAGCACAACAGGATCGATTTCTGCTACTCAAAAGTGCATTAACGAGGCGCGCTTTCGCGGAGCGAAAGGCGACAATCATTCACAGCTCAGGAGCGAAAGGCGATAATAATGCATGTTTTTGCCGAACCGCATGTGTCGACTGCGATCTGGCTAACTCAATTGCGATGGATCGCAGTTGCTGGCCAATTGCTGGTAATCGGATATGTATGGTTCGCCCTTCACGTTCCACTTCCGATCATCGAATTGCTCGTATTGGTAACCGGAACCGCGATCAGCAACGCAATTCTTTGGTTGTGGGCTAAAAAACTAAGACGAACATCGCAGGCCGTGGTGGTAAAGGGAGCCAATGAGCTTGCTGAGTTAACGGGCTTCGCAGACGAAGCCATAGGTGGTCGCGCGATTGGCTCGTTGATTGGAATCGATGTTTTGACATTAACGGCGCTGCTTTATTTTTCAGGGGGTGCTGCAAACCCTTTTATCTTCTTTTACTTCGCGAACATCGCGATCGCTGGCATGATTTTGCCTCGAACATGGGCTTGGAGCATTTCATTGGCTTCGATCCTAGGGGGGCTGTTCTTGTTGAACCGGGCCTATCCATTGGAGGTCTTTGATCGCTCACCGCTAGCTCAGGACGCAAAATTTGGCGTCATCAAATACGCGTTCTTGATTGCATTCTCAACTTGCTGCCTCGTAATAACGTATTTCGTGTCGATGCTGGCGATGGAGCTTAGGCAACGCGAAATTCAATTGGCGACCGTCGAAAAGGAACGAGAGAGATCTCAGCGGTTGGAGGCGTTAGCGACGCTAGCGGCAGGTGCGGGCCATGAATTGGCTTCTCCACTGTCGACCATCGCGGTTGTGGCAAAAGAGCTGTCGCGAAACCTGGTTAATACAAATGCTTCTCACTCCGTTCGTCGCGACGTCGAATTGATTCGCGAGGAGCTCAATCGCTGCAAGGATATCCTGCGTCGCATGAAGAGTGGCGCAGGAGAGGCGGCAGCAGAAAATCTGCGCCCGGTGTCGCTTGGCGAGATATTGAGAGAGACGGTGCAAGCCATGCGAGAACCGCACCGAGTCAATATTCAGATGTCGAATGCAATCAGCGATTGTCTAGGCATCCTGCCCAAACAAGCCTTGTCTCAAGCATTGAGAAATCTGCTGCAAAATGGTTTGGATGCTTCCGCCCAACAACAGACGATTGATCTGACGGTTGCAGTGAACAAACTAATTAGCTCCAAGAAGTCAAAAGAAATTTGGCAATTGACCATCACCGATCAGGGCTCTGGGATGACGGAAGAAGTTAAGCGTCGTATCGGCGAGCCATTTTTCACAACAAAAGAAGTTGGGCAAGGGATGGGGCTTGGAGTTTTTCTGACACGCAACGTGATTCGCGGATTGGGCGGTGAAATAGTCTTTGAATCCTCCCCCGACGGCGGAACCATTTGCCTAGTGACGCTACCTGTTTGATTCGAAAGACGATGATTGGAGGAACTGATGGTGGTATCAACCGAACTGGAAACCCGAGACGGTGTATCGGAGTATCGGAGCTTTAAGATTACTGGAATTTCAAGACACTCTGCTGCACAAATCAAAAAGCGGAAATGAATTTCCGCACTCCAAAGGATTACGGCGCACCGACAGCCCCCAAGCCGAATTGGCACCCCGCACGGACTGGCTTTTTTCCCGCGAAGTCGATCTCAAGCAACTTTTCGCTGTGAACCGCGGCTCCGAGTTCGTCCGTGAGTCCAGTGAGAATCGTGCGAGTTGCAACGTCGATCACATCGCCTGTCGACGGATAAGCGTAACGGCCGTCGATGCTGAACGTGATCCAACCCGGCTCCTCACGCACTTCAATACTGGCGATTTGTTTGTGTGGATTCAGCGTCGAGTCAAACACATGCAAACGGCGATTGAAGGCGTCGCAAAGCCAGACCTGCTTCTCATCGGGTGTCAAGCCAATACCGTGGCTGGGGCAACCATGCCTCGCCACCTTCCCCTTGCTGAAGCCTCCGACTTCTACGCGAGACAGTACCTTGCCAGACTTGAGGTCGCCGATCTCATAACCCAGCAGATCATTCACGCACATGAAGCCAAGTGTCTGACTGCCGTTGATGGTAAAGGGACGGATCGGCGCGCTGAAAGGTCCGATTTGCCGAACGATTTTATGTGTGCTGGTATCCGCGATAGCGAGGGTCTTCGTTCTTAGACCGGCAAGGTAGGCTTCTTTTCCGTTGGCTCCGTAGTTGGTGTTGTGCGCACCCGGATGGGGCTCGATGCGCGTGATGACGTCTCCTGTCTCGGCACTGAGTACAAACCAATGATCCTTTTCAAAACTTGGCATATAGATCGTCTTGCCATCCGGAGAGATTGCCATCCGATCACAGCCACCATCGTACTTCTTTTCCCACAAGATCGCGTCGTTGGTAAGATCAAACGCGATCAAGGATTCGATGGTGCTGACATACAATCGCTTCAGAGAAACGCTCGCGCAGATCCCTTTGACGTTGATCGGTTTTCCTTTTTCGTTCAATCCAGCCGATGGGATGCGACGCACGAATTGGTGGTTGTTGTCGATATCAAAAACGAGCACGCCATGGCCGCCGTATTGCAAATAATCGCGAATTCCAGGCTCGGCCACGTAGAGCAATCGCTGGGGCTTGACCGAGTCGTCGGCATTAAGCTTCGCATTGAAAACAAACGCGACTAGCGAGGCGATGGCAAACGTCGAAAAGTGCTTGATGAACTGGCTCACTTGGCCTCCTCGGCATCTCGCGCAATGCGTGCGCGCTCAACGAGTTCTTTTTGTCTCGCAATTTCGGTATCGAGTTCGGACAATTTGCGTTTCAATTCTTCCGGGAATTCGAAGCTGTCGTTCGGCGAACTTGTACCGCGAGAATCCTCCAGTTTTTTGAGGAGTTGTGCCTGGGCTTCAGCCGCCGAAACAGCTTGATCCAGTGCGTTATTGGGACTGCTTGAACTGGCTGACTTGGCCACCGATTCTAGCGAATCCATTGCCGCCTTAATGGCATCCGCTTGGGCTTTTACCGCATACTCTGCGACTAGACTCTTACGCTTTGCCTCCAGATTTTCCAGAACCTGAACTTCGGCGTTGTAGACTACTACCAAGAATTCATAGGGAACTTTCGTTGTCAATTTGGTTTCGGCTGGCCCACAGCCGACGACGGTAAGGGGCAATAGGGATAAAAACAACTGTACCCATCGTAAAGAAGTCATATCTAGTTCCAAATCTAAAAAAGTGGTTCAGGGCAGGTCGGCCAACCAAGCAAGACCAACTCCATAATATTATTGGATAAACCTCACGTCTCTATTCTTGTGGCCTGAATAGTAGCCAACTTCCGGCAGAAAAGAGTGTTGTCGAAGTAGCGTCCAAGCGCTGTCGATAAAACTCTTCGGCAATATAGCACCAGTATACAGCATTGGAGGGTCGATCAGCAATGCTCCGTCCCCATATGCCATGCAGTGGTCCAGCAACTTGTTGGCGTTGACAAAAGCATTTCCGACAGGGAATTCGCTAACGATTGAGAAGGTCCTGTGGACGACATCCACCAGTCTTGCAGACATCGCCTGCGCAGCGGCGATGTTGCCCTCATCGAGCAAACGCAACATCGCGTCCAATTCGCGTGAGAAGACATTTGCGGTGCTCAAGAGAAACCCATCGTATGGCCCACCGGCTGTTCGCGGCCAAGGAGCGTAACCACCTTGCTCGGCACCTCGCACTAGAAAAACGCCACCAAAATCGAGGCCGCTCTTGGCCACACGATCGTCGCCACTGGTGTCCTTAAAGAGTATGAAATTAGCGAATTCCCCAGCCAATGCCAATATGGTCTCCGCGCTTATTTCGTTTTGGGTGACTTGGGGCAGTTGATAAAGTGCGGTGGGCAAGCCTAGCTTGAGCACCGTGGCAAGTCCATCATGAATGGCTTGCTGGCTGAGATCTTTGCCTTTGGGTGGGCAGACGGTTACTCCAGCAACAGCTGGGTGTTCGAGGATTTTGTTCATCGTATCGATGCATGCGAGCATTCCCTCTATGCTGGTCTTGAGCACACCGACAAGCACTCGCACTCCAAACATCTGTGCTGCGTCAAGCACGATACTAAGCAAAGCGATGATGTCCGCGTCGTTCATTTCCCACCCTTCACCAGTCGAGCCGGGCACGAGAATACCGTGTACTCTTGGTGATAGTGCGTGGAGGTGCGCGCGGAGGCGCCCTGAATCTAGTTCATGGGCCGCCCGAAAATGAGTGAGCATCGGGCACCAAAGACGCGGAATCCCCTTCGGAAATTGCTGTGCTTGAAGCAAGCGACGTTGGACTGCGGTTTCGTTCATGGGCATAGTGTAGTTAAAAAGCTTGGTCGTCGTTTTTGGCAATGCGGCTGCCACTCACGCCAAGCGATGCGGCGTAGCCGCGTAGGCGTTCCATGATTCCCGGTGAACTGCGGCCTCTCCCAAACCGAATGAGGATCAGTGTTTCGTCGTCATTGGTTACTCCGTTGGAGTATGCACGCACCGATGACAGTAACTCCCGCCCAAACTGATCGAAAGGAGTCGTCGCAGGAATCGATTCGACCAATGACAGTAGCCCTTGTTCGCCAAGCTGCTGACCATCTGAATTGAATGCTTCCGTAAAAGCATCGGTATAGAGCAGAAGCAGATCGTCGGACTCAATCGGAAGGACAAAATGCTGGTAAGCGGTGGATCGGTCAATGCCTAGTGGCAAATTGTCAGCATTACCATCGTCGATAAGATCTTGGCTCAGGTACTGCCAGCGACCAACGGCTGTTTGAAAAAACATCGGACGCGGGTGTCCAGCGTTGGTCAGTAATAAGCGATTCCTATGACTCAGATAAGTGGCAACGACGGCTGTTGCGAATCGACCATTTTCTTCCAGGTCCGAAAACGCACGGTTCAATTCGGCCACTAGCCGGTCTTGCTTTTTGGCATTCATGAAGCGTCGAAGAAGCTTTCGCAAAGTCGTCGAAGTATCCGCCACTTCATTCCCATGTCCTGACACATCCGCCAAGATAATGCGTGTTACGATCCCGCCAACGCACAAGGAAAGATAGTGTACGTCACCACCGCGAGATTCCCCGAGATACGGATAACTAAAGATCCAGGCCTCCATCCCGGTACTCGAGGTCTTGGTTTCCACCGACCGATTGCCGCTCCAGACTTCCGTACACTGAAGTTCATGAGAGGGGGAATTACTTGGATTCTGCGGTGTATTTGGCACGGCAAGGAAGTTATCGTAAATGGATTGAGGAGTGCTAACGATTTGCGTAACTATGGTCAAGCTGAGTTTACGAAGAGCGTGGCGAGTCGCAAGTGCCAAAACTCAAAAGTGTCACGCTTGAACAACCTTCCCCCAGGGAGCCCCAGGGAGCCCCAGGGAGCCCCAGGGAGCAACACTGTGAAGTGTTTCACCAACAATTCGCTAAGGTGCTAAGGTTGAGCGGGAGCTCGCCTCCCCTCAACCTTGTTTTGGCGTCCTACGTAATGCCCGCTAACCGCCGCACTTCGCTCCAGCCTCGACCGCCTTAGGCGGTCGAGGCGGGAGCGAAGTGAAGTAATTTAAGGTCTGAGCCGCACATTTAGTACGCCAAAACGGCGTCCCTCGGAGGCAAGCCCCGATCGGACGCCTCGGAGGCAAGCTCCGATCGGACGAAAATGCTTCACAGCGTTGCCCAGGAAGGTAACTTTTGTTGAAGCTATCGAACTAGGCGTGCTACACCGAAATCGTCGCCTATCACTCCGAGGCTGTGAATTTATTATTGTCGCCTTTCGCTCCGCGAAAGTGCGCCTCATTAACACACTTTTGCGGAGCAAAAGGCGACAAAGTTCTGCACCTTGCGAATAAATTCACAGCCTATCCGCGAAAGTTCGCTTCCGTAACGCGCTTTTGCAGAGCAAAAAGCGACAACGAAAAAGTCACACGGATCGGCTGTCAATCCAGGACTTTCATTTCTATATTTCTAAATCGGACTTCGGTCGGACCTCCAGAGTGCAACTGCAGCGCCATGATCCCTCGCTTGGCCCCTTTGGGGTCCTCTAGGTCGACACACAATTGTCCGTTGATCCACGTTTGAATCTTTGCTCCTTGCGCCCGCACTTCGTATTGATTCCAATCCCCGTTTTTGACGTGCGATTCCCCGGACTTGTCCCAGAGAAGCGCTCGGCCCTCCTCTTCGTATAACTTGCCCCACCACCCAGGCCCCACGTCCGCTTGATAACCCAACATCCCTTTTTCGGTCTCTTGGCTTCGAAATTGAATGCCGCTGTTTCCAGCGTTCGCAATCAATTTCACTTCGAGCTTCAAATGAAAATCGCCAACCGAGTATTCACTCACCAGGAATTCATTCTTGGCAAGTCCAGAGGTCTTACCGACCATCTCATTTCCGTCAACGCTCCATAGTTTTTCGTCGCCTCGCCAATTCGACAGATTCTTTCCGTTGAAAAATTCCTGAGCATTGGCGGTCGTCGCCAGGATCGGAATCTGTCGGTCACTACCCAAATATGCAATCAACGAACGAATCTCATGTTTGCTGAATAGCTTAAGCTGATCTTCAGGCATCATGGATTTGTCACTGAGTTTGCGCTCGTCGATCTCCTTGATTGGAACAACTTCAATCGCATCCACTTTTTGCAAGGTCACCGAATTGGCATCTTCCGCTTTGACAATGCCTGTCACGATCCGACCATCGCAACTGAGAATCGTTGGCTGATACTCCTTGGCCATCACGGAACTTGGATCGACAATGTTGCTTAAGAGATAATCCAAATTGGCCCGGTTCGAACCGGTGAGTTCGGGACCAATATTGCCGCCCGTTGCGAACAGCACGTGGCACTGCTGACAAGTCTTGGCAAAGACCGCACGACCAAGTGACAAATCAGGCTTCGGTTCTTTGGTGGATTGAACCAACGCTTTGTACTCTTCGACAAGCTTGATCTTCTCGGCTGGCGATTCGCGAACCGTGCCCCAGTTCTTTTCAAGAATCGCTTTTACTTTATCGTTCTTGAGATACTCCAACTGCCGGACCAAATCGGCGCTGAGATCACTTGCGGCGATTTTCTTGGAATCGATAGCTTCGAGCATGGCGAGTGCATACTCGCTACGCGATGCGAGAGTTGTCAGCGCGGCTCGTTTTTCGTTTTGCGTCAAGCTTGGGTAGATTGCCATGATCCTATCGCTCGTCTTGGGGTCTGCGTACTGGGCCAGTCCCGCAATGGCCGCTGAACGCAGGCTCTTATCCTTCAATAGCGATTGAAGTACCGGAGCGAGCTTTGGATCCTTTGCTCCAAGCAATGTCGCGATGGCAGCAGTTCTCGCGTCGGTTGACTCCCTTTCAGATTCAACAATGGTTCGAACGGCAGACAAAGCGTTCTCGTTACCAAAGGTCACGCCCAATGCCTGAGAAAGCCGTTGCACAGTCGCGGATCCTTTTGCGAGCTTCGAATAGACCGCGTCCCATTCCTTGGGTGGCACGACTTGTCGACGGCCAGAGAGTGAAATGCGTATTGCGTCCAGAAATGCGATTTGCACTTCTTCATTCGCAGCCTTGCCTAAGCCTTTGACCAAGGTTGGTAGCGATTGCTCGTTGTTTGCGGCACCAATTCGGCGCAACATGTTGTTACGAACCAGTGGAATGGTTGACGAGGCAGATAACCCCAAAGCCAGTGCTCGCTCCGCGTCCTGTTCGGCTAGCGGTTCTGCTGCATACCAAACCATCAGCGGGAGATTATGATCGTTCGCATCGTCTGCATGAGCAAGTAAACTTTGCACTAAATCCCAACGTTGTTCCAGTGAAATACGCTGAGCGGCCGAAGCAAGATAAAGTCGAGTCCTAGGCGATTTCTCAACAGCCGCCATCTTGGCTAATTTGCTCGGAACCACCGCGCTTGCAGCCAATTTGGATTCCAGCCCCAGCTGAACGCCCCAGCCTCGCACATATTCGCTTTTATCCGCCAACATTCCCTCACAGGTCACGGCGTCGAATTCCTCCATGGCGGCAAGCGCCCATGCGGCTCGCAACCGCCGTGTTTCATCGGCTTCTTCCTTCGCCATTTTCTTCAAGAGTGAAACAGCCTCGTCGCTCACCTTACCCGCTGCGGAACGCTCTTGAAGGATACGTCGGCTATGCCGCACATACCAATCGTTGCGATTTAAGGTGTGCTTCACCAAATCCAAATCAGAAGCTGTTCCTAGCGAAACCGGCGTCGGCTTTGTCAACTCGCCATACGCAATCTTGTAAATTCTTCCGTTGCTGCGATCGTGCTTGCCGGGATCGGTCAAATGGCAAGCTTGCATATCGTACCAATCGATCATCCACGCTTGTCCGTCAGGCCCATAGCGAAGATTGAGGATTTGTGACGCTTTGTCTCCAGTCAATAAAAAGTCCGGCGAGTGACTTCCTATGTAACCCGAACCATGTGGCTTGAGGATATCAACGTTCAAACGCTGACCATGAATGTTATTCATGAAGATGCGATCCCGATAATTATCAGGCCAAGCTCCGCCGAGATAAATCATGGCGCCCGCGTGCGCGTGCCCGCCGCCAGCTTCGTCCGATCGGCCATTCCCGCTGTGCGGGGTTGCGCCAATATAGTGCCGATGGTCTGCGATGGTTTTGATGTCGTCGTAAGTGTACGGATTGAAATGCAAGCCACCTTGGCGTTCGTAGCGTGCACCTTGAATGATGTGATACAAATGAGGAATAACACACGACGTGAGGAAGGCCTGGCCGCGGTCATTGAAATCGACTCCCCACGGATTGCTCGTACCGTGCGCGAACACCTCAAACGCATGGCGAGTTGGATGGTATCGCCAGATAGCGGCGTTTACCCCTTGACGATCTTTATCTGCGGTCCCGGGTTTGCCCACACGGGAATGGGTGAACACTCCATGGCAACCATACAACCAGCCATCCGGTCCCCAAATGAACGTGTTCAGTGTTTCGTGCGTATCCTGAGATCCCCAACCATCTAGCAGGATCTGCGGTTGGCCATCTGCCACGTCGTCGCCGTTGGCATCTGGAATAAAGAGCAAATAAGGAGCTGCCCCAACCCAAACACCGCCAAAGCCTACTTCCATACCGCTCACCAAATTCAAACCTTCGGCAAAGACTTTGCGTTTGTCGAGCGTTCCGTTGCCATCTGTGTCTTCGAAAATGAGGATTCGGTCGCGGCCCTTCCCTTCCTCCGCCCGTCTGGGATATTCATATGCCTCCGCAATCCAGACACGCCCTCGATCATCAAGTGCCATAGCAATAGGTTGCTTCACATCGGGCTCGGCAGCCCCCACAATCACCTTAAATCCTTCGGGCAACTTCATTGCCTTGGCCGCTAGGTCAGCACTCAATCCTTCGAAGGGATACTCGTCCAAGACCACGGGGGTTTCGGTTTTTGAAATAGGCCCTGGTTGACTTGCATGCAGTTGGAATCCATCGAAGTTCAAATGCCCCCAGCCTGCCTTGCCTTCATCGACCAGTCGAACCGCTAGCTCCTTTCCCTGAAATTGTGTTAAGTCAACAACGACTTGGTGCATGTTCTCTGTCACTCGGCCAGAGGAACGATGAATGACTTTGTCACTTTGCAAATCGACTAGCTCCACTCGAACCGCGTTGTCATTACCGCCACCTACCAAATACGAAGCGAATGGCTTGTCGACTACGAACGGGGTCGATGTAAGGGTGCCGGTCGCTTTATCCCCTGACTTTTCAAATGTGCCAATCCAGTATTCGCCTTGATGCGCACTTTTCATGTCATTACGACGTGCAGCCACCGTATCGCCACGAATCGGTTGGCCAACAAACGCGTCTCCCGTCGCGGTCCAATCCTCGAGTGACCCCTTTTCAAAGTCGAGATTGAGTGTTTTGCCGCTCTTCGACTTTGGCGCATCTCCTTGCGCAATTCCTAGCTGCACGGTATCGAGGCCGACCATGTAACCGGGAACAGCCGCCGCATTTTTTCCGACAATCTCCAACGTCAATTTGTGCATGCCGGGTTTGAGCTCGCTTTGACCGATTCGGACCACCCCGGTGGAAACGACGTTTGGAGTGTTAAAGAAATCGATCGGCCCCCCCAGCTTCACGCCATCGAGACTTATCTGAACGATGCCATAGTCCCTGGCCTTAGTGAAGGCCATTAGCACATCGAATTTACCGGCGACTTCGACCGGAAGTTCCAAATCGAGCGTTGAACCGACTTTGCCCCCGGTCCACCAAAGTTGTGAATCATTGCTCCAACGATCTGCGGCAAAGCCCCCCATGCCCTGCTCACTCGCCGAGCCGTCCGACACCGCAAGCACCCTAAGTTTTTCCCCTTCAAAAACGGAGACACGATCACTTGAGACTGCTTTGACGATTTGACGAACGGGCTGGGCCGCCTGCCATGCCGATTCTGAGACCATGGTGCGTTGATGAAACAACGCATGCGCCCCCTTCATCCCACCGACAGTAATGTCCAAAAGGCCATCTTGATTGAGGTCAAACAGACCTATCTGCCGACCGACACCAGTGTCATCGGCTGCCTTGAACGGAACCCAATCGACACCGTTAGGACTTCGTACTAACTTGAACCAGTAAACAACCGCACCTGCATCCCACATTGGACTCCCCTTATGGTGGGAGTAATACGTTTTGCCGGTGATAATATCTTTGAGTCCATCGCCATCGATATCCGCCAAACTGACCGAATGCAACTCGCTGAATACCAACCCGTACGGATTGTCCTGAGCTTTAGAACCCATAATGTCGTGGCGTGTAAACTTACGCTCGCCCCCTTCTTGAACTTGTTCAAACCAAGCCAAACCAAAGTCGTGCGCAGCCAGGCTAGTGATGATGTCGTTGTCGCCATCTCCATCAACATCGTAGGCAACCATTTCGGCGCCACCGTAGGCGTTCGAAAACGAATGCGTGTGTGCTTGCCAAGGTTTGCTGGCCGCGAGCTCCGTGGGTTGTTGAAGCCAACCCTTGGAATGGATCACATCCAGCTTGCCATCCCCGTTAACATCGCCAACTCCGAGTCCATGACCAAATTTCTTGTCCGTGACTTGGGCAGAGGTAGCTACAAACTTCCATGGCTCAAAGGGTCGAGACCAATCGATCGTAGCGTAGCCAAAGAAACCATCGCGGGAACAAACGAGTTCTGGACGATCATCGCCTACGAGCTGTACAAACTGGGGGGACTCGTTGGAGACCCAATCAAAGACCTGGTGTTTTTTCCATAGATCTTTTGAATTCGTTGCTCCAGGATTTTGATACACAAACGCAGGGGTGCCTGGGAAGCCAACGGTAAAGACATCTCGGAATCCGTCGCCGTCGAAATCATGCACCCAGGCAAAGAAGTGGTCCGAGTATCCCTCACGATTCTGAGGCTTGGCTGGATAGATCTCGTGCTTGACCTCGAAGCCCGGTCCTTCATACCAATGC
>JANMHA010000447.1:0-5994 GCA_031374925.1 Pirellula sp.
AGTGCGTTTTCGATGCGCGTTTTCAATGCGCACTTTCGCGGAGCGAAAGGCGACAATGATTTAATCGTGGTAGCGGCGGTACAAATACTCCCCTTGATTCAGTCTTGCCTTGCGTGGATTGTCTTCAATGTATTTCCTAAGGTAAGCATATTGTTCTGGGCTTCGAACTAGATGATCAAATGGTTCTTGTTGCCAAAACTTTCCCTTCTGGCCAAGGGATTTGTTGATTTGGACGGCTGTGAAATGGAGCCAAGAGTCACATTGCTCTTTCATGTGCTTCTCGCTTAAAAACACCGCCAAAAGATGAACGTGATTTGGCATAACAACAAAGTCACCCATTCGATAACGATCCTTGTCGAAGTGCAGCAGAGACTCGGCCACGATATTTGCAGGCTCCTGATTTTTCAGTAGACAGCGACCATGACACGTATCGAGGAAGTCCTCTCGACAACGGTTGAAGTGCTTCGTGAACTGCGCGCGATGGCTTTCTGAAATTAATTCGACCATTACGGACCAGTGCTCGTTTGAACGATATCCATGCCGATACATCCAATCTTGCTTTTCATGATCCCATCGCTCAATAACGTCTTTTGGAATCGAGTCGTGGGTTCGAAAAGTGATGAAGACGACAGCGCCCGCTTGAAACCAATGAGGCCGAAAGTGCTCATGGACAAAGTACTCAGCCTCTGGATCAAATGCCTCTCCAAGCACGACCATTCACCTCACGAATCATAGGTGTTCCAAATGGCTATCAATCTAATGTCGCCTTTCGCTCTAATGTCGCCTTTCGCTCCGCGAAAGTGCGTTTTCGATGCGCACTTTCGCGGAGCGAAAGGCGACAGTGATTTACAACGATTTGGCCACCGAGGTTCGGTAGGCAGCCAGCGCCGGAATAATTCCCGCTAGGATTCCGATCACGATCAAGCCGGGAACGATGAATGGTTCTTGTGTGGAGTTGATACTAAAGAAATCGATCCGAACCCCGGTTGCTGGTTCGGTCCAAGCGTTGCCTAAGGGACCTATGGCGTGCCCTACGATCCAGCCGATCGCGCCCCCGCCGACCGCAATTAGCACTGACTCGACTAGGATAATGGCCGTGATATGATCTCGCGATGCGCCGAGCGCTCGCATGACCGCAATGTCCCGTCTCCGTTCGTTCATACTGTTGTAGATACCGACTAGAATGCTGATGGCGCTAACGACACAAACCAAACTGGTGATCGCGAGCAATGCCCATTTGATGGGTGTAACGAAGAAACCCAACAGTCCGCTGATGACGCTGATGGGGGACACGGCCTGAGCGAACTTAGTCTTGTTCACTTGCTTCTGTAATCCGATCGCATTAGGGCCATTTGGCTTCACCAAGATGGCGGTGACCTCCCGTTTTTCAATTGGCAAACGCACCTTCGAAAACTTAGACTCACGCACTGGAGCAACGGCTGTGCCTTTTACCTCCATCCCAGAATCCTCGTTGCGGTCCGGTGCCACGTGCCCCTCGAGCAAATAGAATCCTTCGATATTCACAAAGGCGCCACGGTCGTTGGGAGTGCCGGTTGGCTCCAGAATTCCAACGACGCTGAATCCTTGATTGTGTTGCTCGCCGCCAGAGGCGCCGTGCGATGCGAAGATTTCCGAACCCAATTGCAGCTTCATTTCGGAGGCGACTTGAGATCCTACGACGGCTTCGAAGTAGCCATGCTCGTCCGAAAAATCGACGAAGTTTCTGCCCTTGACGAATCGATAGTCCAGGTCGTTATTGTCCCCATGTTTAAGCAATTGAAAGTAGTCGGGCGTCGTCCCAACGCAGCGAAAAGAGCCTATGTAATCTCCCATGCACAACGGAATGGAAAACCCGCCTTTCATCAAGAACGAATAAAGACCGTTGCGTTCGGGTTCTTTCAATACGCCGCCGAGACGCGCCAACTCCTTTTGCCGTCCGTCCCCTGGCAGGTATTCCATGTAGTAGGAATACGGGACATTCTCAACTGGCTGGCTTAGGAAGAACACGGTATTGAATGTCAGTTGTATATCGCTCCCCTTTGCGCCGACGATCAAGTTATAACCCACGTTGCTGGTGCGTTCGAACGTCCTTTCGATGACACCCGATATGGTTAATACCAGTACAACCAACGCGACCCCCAACGCCATGGAGAGCATATTCAAGGCGGTGGGCAATTTGCGAAAGGTCAGATTGCGAACGGCAATGGAAAACAAGTTCATCGTTGGAATCGTCCTGGGTACTACGGGTCGGATGTAACAGCGCGATCCGCGAAGGCTCGATTGATGAGTTCCAGTCTTTCGACACGTTCGAATCGATTCGCGATTTCGTCGCTGTGCGTGACCATTAGGATGGCTACGGACTCTTCGCGACACACATTTTGGATCAGGTCGATGATGCGCTTTTGATTGGATGGATCTACGTTGGCAGTGGGTTCATCTGCCAACAATAACCTCGGCTTGTTTGCCAGAGACCGAGCCACTGCCACACGTTGTTGTTGTCCTACCGAGAGTTGGCTCGGCAGGTAATGCATGCGATCGGATAAGCCGACTTTGTGCAGAAGTTCTTTTGCCCGTTCGGAGCTCATTTTTTTTCGTGCGAAGGTCATGCCCAGGCGAACATTTTCTATCGCGGTAAATGCAGGCAACAAGTTAAATGTTTGAAAGACGTAGCCCATTTTGTCGGCCCGAATACGATCGCGAGTCGCTTCGGAGAATTTGGTCAACTCGGTGCCATCGAGTCGGATCGAACCGCTGTCCGCCGCAACGATCCCAGAGATGAGATGAAGTAACGTTGTCTTTCCACCGCCGCTTTCGCCTCGCAGCACGACTTGCTCACCCTGGGCGATATCGAGTTGCGGAATGTCGATGATCAGCAGTCGGTTCCCCGACGGTTCCGCGTACGACTTTTTTAGGTTTCGGATTTCTAGCATGGCATGGATCAGGTCATGAGTTGGTTTGGATAGGGTACGAATACGAAGGAAGGCGGACTCCAGTTCAATTCATCCGTTATAGCCAATGGGAGTGCGAGGCTCCTGCCGAGCTGACGCCGCATTGGTTCGGCAGGCGCCTCACCCTCCCGGATAATGAATGGGTTGGACAAAGTCGATGAAAACATGTTGACAAAGGCCGCCTCGCACTCCCATTGTTTCTCGAACGAGTCATGCACCGCGGGTCTACACATTTCGGTCGAAGCGTTTGCTTTTCATAACCCTGTCTATTTCGCGACTGGCGTCCACTTTCTTAAGTGTCTCTCGCTTGTCGTGGAGTTTCTTTCCTTTGCAAAGCGCGATGACGCATTTGGCTTTACCGCGTTCGGCAAAGTAAACCCTTAGTGGAACCATCGTCAGACCACGTTCCTTGGAGCGTCCCACGAATCGCAATAGCTCATTTTTATTCAGAAGCAGTTTGCGAACACGTTTGGTGGGATGGTTCCAAATGGAAGCTTGCCGATACTCTTCGATTTCGCAGCCCACCAACCAAAGCTCACCGTCCTTAATCCGAGCGTACGCTTCCTCGATGGAGCATTTTCCGTTTCGGAGGCTTTTCACTTCGCTGCCGTGCAAGACGATTCCGCACTCGATGGAGTCTAAAATTTCGTATTGATGCTTGGCTTTTCGATTGTCGGTCACCATTTTGTGCGTGGTTGTGCCCGACGATTTGGCAACGGCCGTTTTAGCCTCTTTGTCTTTCGGTTTTGTAGGCTTCGGTTTGGTGTTTATTCCCGTTGGTTGAGCTTTTTTCTTATTCAATGTCTACCTGCTCACGTTTGCTTTTTGCGGTGAGAGCTCAAAAACGGCAAAGGTCTCGTTGAACTCATTTTGGGATGGATACAGGGTTGGCAACAGGGGCGGATTCTGTCCCACGACACGGCGGTCCAATAAAACATAGCGGATGCCATACTTGCCCTGCAACTCCCAGAGTTTATCGGTAGTCCAGGGTTGAAGTATTTTTGTTTTGTCGAATTGGTAAGCATCAGCTAGTCGCTGGCTCCATTCGACCAAGGCTGCGGCGTTTTGCGGTGCATCTTTCCAGCAGGCCAATTCGGGGCGACCTGTATGCCACTTGAAAGACTGCTGCCGTCGTGGAGTCAGCCAAAGCGAATCGGCATCCGAATGCTGTTTTATCCAATCGCAAACACGCAGCCAATCCTCAAATTGTTTGATTTGATCGAATTCCGAATCGGACTTCGCGACAAAGTGAGCTTTGTCGCCAGCAGGAATGGTTTCGTGGTAATTGGCCTCGAATCGGTACCCCAAGAGTATAAAACCAGGCACAAGGACACCGGCCCACGCGAGCCATTTCGCCGCGACGGGGTTGGGCATGAACGCAAGTCGACCATAGGCTAAAGAAACAACGAGTGAACCAATCATCATGGGCATGGCAACGTCATTCCAGCGAAACAAATAAAATCGGAGGAGCTTGGACGTGATTTTCGGGAAAGACTTACCAAACGCCAGGTCGACCAAAAGACCGAACATTGCAACAGCAAAACCAAAAAGTCCCCACCCGATAACGAGTTGTAGGCCTCTCGGAAACGTTTCGAAAACACTGGCCCATTTTCGAAAGTTGCTTGAAATGATTTTGCCTGGCGAAGTACGCTTTGGTGGGATTTCCCATTGGGCTTTGCTCCCGTCCTGCCATTTCGATCGACTCGCTATCCAAAAGACAAGGCCAGCGCAAAGGAGCTGGATCCCAAAGTCTTGCCAACGAATAGTGCTAAACCGTGTTGGAGCAAGATGGTGCCCGAGTCGAGAATAGACTTGCTTCACGGCGCTTTCGCTTGCCAATACTGGGTCGGTTCCCCAATCGATGGCAATGGCCGGAACTGCTCCGACTATGACTCCAACCAGGCACAAAACCCAGCCGAATCGATGGATAGCAAACCATTTGGCAAAGCCGTTTGAGTCCGCGACTGACTCAAGGCCAGGCTTTTTCGAATTCCGATAGTCCAAAAGAAAGGAAACCGTCGCCACACAAGCGATTACCCAGATCCCGGTCACAACGTGATACGCAGCTGCTCCCCCAAGTAGAGTCCAAGCCACAGTCCAATGTTGTCGAATCGCCAGAGCGAGTCCAGCGAAAATCATCGCGTAAGCGATTCCCTTGGATTCACAGCCGCCAATGACCCATTCACCTGCCCAGTGCCCATAATGGAGCCCCACCAGCCAAACGAGGCCCCAACAGCTAGCAATCAATGGGGAGCCATGTTCCGACCGAACAGACGGGTCAGGACGATCAGATTTGCATGAATTTTGGCTTTCGAACCAGAGTGCTCTACCAAGCATTGTCCAACCGCTCGCCAAAAAGATCCATGTCAAGAATCGGCCGGTCCAAACGGCCCAAGAAATCGGCATGCACTGAGTCAAATAGCCGAACGAAGCGAAGAAAAGCCAATGCGCGTCGCCAGACTCCAAAAACAAGTCTCCTTTTCCGAACTCTGGATTCCAGAAGTGGGCTGCTTTGGTCCAATAGTGTGGTTCGTTGATCGCAGGCACGGAGCTTCCCGCGTAGATGAAAAAGATGCAAAAAACGCAAAGGAAATCGACGGAAAACGAGTTTGTCCAGCTGGACGTGGGCGCGGGCTTCGCGTTCTCCTGAGTCATGGTTTTGAAGTAAGCGGGTCGTATCATTCTAAAATTACTGGACGATCTGGTTTAATTATGCTGGCTGAGAACTACGATTGGAGCTCTCTGAAAAATAGGAAAAGAATAACGATCAGAACACAAACGACTAGCAATCCGGGAATTTTCCAGAAAATCTTCTTGACAGCTCTTCGTTTTTCTTGACTGTCACGGCGTGGCACTTAGAGTTGAGAGGAACTGATTATGCGTGTGGACACGAGTTCGGCAGTTGAGTCTCAGCGTTGTAAAGCAGTCTACGAAATTACAGGATCAGGAGATGGGTATTTTGCCCAAGGATCGCAGGAAGGGAAGTCATGTTAGTATTATCGAGAAAAAAGAACGAAAGTATTGTCATCAACAATGAGATCACGAT
>JANMHA010000454.1:0-41178 GCA_031374925.1 Pirellula sp.
AAAAAATGGGCGGCCCACACCTAACAGTACCCCCCTCCGCGGCCGTCCCCCCCGCCTTTGGGGGACGAGACGGCAGCGGAGTGCGGCGGTTACTGCGCCGTTACGTAGGACGCCAAAACAAGGTTGAAGGGAGACAAGCTCCCGCTCAACCCAGGTGAATTGTTGGTGAAACTAAACCGGACAATCTCTAAAAGCATGGGCTTTTGCATTAGTAAATATAATACCAAAGTCAGTTGTGGGAATTAAAACAAGTTTAGCAGCTGAAAATGACGCGACTTGGATGTGTGGGGTATCTGCGAAAGACAGGGTGCTTGGGTATTATGGTGCTACATGACCGTGTAGCCAAAAAACTCTTGCCAGTCGTGTTCGCTACAACCGATTTCAAACAACCGCTCTTTGCTCGGCCTTTTTAAGAACCAACATCTCTCGGCACTGACCGGTACATACTGATGGCATCCGATTTTCGACTTAAGGAACAGCTTCCTCGCCTGACCGATGCGATCGTGCGTACTTACAATGCCCGAGATCGCATCAATCACTTGGGACATTGCCCTCTCCCGAAGTACGAAGTGATTGTGCAGATCTTGGAAGACTTCAAAGACCTGCTCTATCCAGGTTTTCGTCGACGTGAGGGTTTGCATGCGGGCAATGTGACCTACCACGTTGGTAATTTGGTCGACTCGTTGCATGATCGGTTGACAACTCAGATCGCCAGAGCGTTGTTACACGCGGACCGGGTTGATACCAAGTCGCCGCAGATGAATCCATGCGATAACCCGATCGACTACGAAGCCAAAGGGCAATCGATCGCCATCGCATTGTTGGAGAGGATCCCGCAGCTTAGAGCTACGTTGGCAAAGGACGTCGAGGCCGCTTACGATGGCGATCCAAGCGTTTCCAATCGCGATGAGATCATTTTTTGCTTTCCTGGTTTAGAGGCCGTTACGATCTATCGCATCGCCCATGAGCTGGTCCACTTCGCTGTTCCGTTTATTCCTCGCATGATGACGGAATGGGCGCACAAGCAAACCGGTATCGATATCCACCCGGGCGCGACCATTGGAGAGTATTTCTTTATCGACCATGGAACGGGAGTGGTTATCGGCGAAACTTGCGACATTGGTGACCATGTCAAGATTTATCAGGGAGTCACGCTTGGAGCCCTTAGCTTCGCAACCGATGCAGATGGACAATTGATTCGGGGGACCAAACGGCACCCGACCATAGAGGATCGAGTCGTTATTTATGCCAATGCAACCATACTTGGGGGACGAACCACGGTTGGTCACGATAGTGTAATCGGTTCCAGCGTGTGGGTCACCAGCAGTGTGACTCCTCATTCCACCGTTGTCTTGGAAAAGCCGAAGCTGCGTATTCGAAGCGGCCAAGGCGACGAGTTGGGACATGACTCGAATTATCAGATTTAGGTCGAGACATGAATTCTAGCCAGCAAGTTAGTCCAGACGATATTGTGATTACCGGTTATGGGGCAATCACTCCGCTCGGCCATGATGTTAACGATTCTTACCGAGCTTTGCTTCGCGGTGAGTCGCGTGTCGATTTTATTGCGCCCGAATCGGGGATCGATGGAATGCACTGGATGGGGGCCGTCATACGAGACTTCGATCCCAAATTGCATGTTAAGCCTCGCAAGATAATCAAGGTCATGTGCCGCGAGATTCAATTGGGTTTTGGCGCCGCCATGCAAGCTTGCGCCATGGCGGGAATGGATGCCGGAACCGTTTCTCCCGATCGGTTGGGAACCGTGTTTACCGGCGAGATGTTGTTTAGCGAAACGATCGACGTAGAGAACATTGTTCGGTTGTGTGCTACTCATGGGCAAATGGATCATAGTCGCTGGGCAGTGGAAGCGATCGAAAACATGTATCCGTTATGGATGCTGAAGTCGCTCCCGAACATGGCTGCATGCCATGTTGGGATCGCGCTCGATGCGCGAGGACCTAACAATACCATTACGACACTTGGAACCAGTGGTTTGAACGCCGCATTGGAAGCCATCAACGTGATTCGCCGAGGAAACGCCGACGTTATGGTCGTCGGTTCCGCCGCTTCGCAAATCACGTATACTCGCATGCTTCAACGCTATGAAGAAGACTATTCTAAGGCTTACGAAACTCCGGCGACAGCATGCAAACCGTTCGATTCGACTCGCGACGGTTCGGTTCCTGGCGAGTCCGCATCGGCGGTCATTCTGGAACGCCGCTCGCACGCCGAGGCTCGCAACGCCAGTATCCTCGGTTCGATCACCGCTTGGGCCAATACCTTTGGCAAGTCAAATCAGAGTCGATGGAGTGGAACAAAAAGCGCGACCGAGAGTACCTTGTCGATGTTGCTCGAGCGGTCCGGTTTAGGCGTACGTGATATTGACCACGTCAACGCAGCAGCTAACGGAACTATTGCTTGCGATTCAGGCGAAGCCCGCGGCATTGCTAACATTCTCAAAGAGGTTCCTATTGTCTCTTACAAGGGGGCGCTCGGCGACTCCATCAGCGGTTCAGGACTTGTCGAGTGGATCGCTTCCTTAGCTGGAATGCATTCGGGTTCTATTGCACCGACTACCAACCATGAGTCAACGGCCTCCGATTGTCCTATCAACGTGATATCGAAAACTGGCAAACCGCCGACAACCTCCCATTTCATTAAACTCACGCAAACGCATCAAGGCCATTGTGTTGGCATTGTCGTTTCTGTGGATCCATAGAAATGGCAATTTATCTCGATAACCAGTCGACCACGCCAACCGATCCGGCTGTCATTGCCGCGATGTTGCCAATGATGGATTTGTATTACGCAAATCCAGGGAGCACATCACACCAAGCAGGTCGGTTGGTTGGCGAAATGGTGCACGCCGCGATTCAGCGCATGGCGGCTCGGTTCGGCGCAAGCAATGACGAAGTTATCGTTACCAGTGGCGCTACCGAAAGCAATAACTTGGCGTTGTTTGGCGTAGCGTTGCATCCCAAGCAAAAACGACGTTCCATTGTTTCGCTGGTGACCGAACACCGAGCATTGCTTGATCCGCTCGCCAGGTTGGAAAAACTGGGTTTCGAAATCATTCGGCTGCCGGTGATTCCAAACGGGCATCCGTTAGCCGGGAGCGTCGAACTGGACCGACTGGCCGACGCACTTAGCGAGAATACTGCCTTGGTCAGTATCATGATGGCCAACAATGAGATTGGGACGATACAACCAATTTCCGAAATATCAAAACTGTGTCGAAGGTTTTGTATCCCGCTGCATACCGACGCGAGTCAGGCAGTAGGCCGACTGCCTGTGGATGTCCAAACGCTGGGAGTCGACCTATTGAGTTTTTCGGCGCACAAATTCTATGGCCCGAAGGGAATCGGTGGTCTTTACGTACGTCAATCACCAACGCCAGTCTCGCTACAACCGCAAATCCTGGGTGGTGGCCAGCAAATGAATCTCCGATCGGGCACCCTTAATAGCGTGGGGATCGTTGGCATGGCCAAGGCTCTAGACATTGCCTGCGAAAACTTGGACTCCCAGATGAACAGGCAACAACAGCTTCGAGATTTGCTTTGGGTGTTATTGAATGACCGAATTGACGGTTTAATCCTGAATGGGCCGATTTTTAAGGCCGAGAATCGTGCATTGCGATTGCTCAACAATTTGAATGTTAGTTTCCCTAAGGTCGAGGGGCAGTCGTTGATGCTGGAATGTCCGGAATTGGCGGTAAGCAGCGGCAGCGCATGCACCTCCGCCGAACCGCATCCCAGTCATGTCCTGATGGCGATTGGTCTAAGCCTGGATCAAGCTAGATCTAGCCTGAGGTTTGGACTTGGTCGATTCACAACCGAGTCCGAGATTCGAACTTCCGCGGAATGGTTAGGGGACGCTCACGCGAAACTTGTACCATTTGTCGCTTGACCGATATTTGCGATGGCTCGACAATGTGCATGGTCCGGCAGACAGGATCACCTATTTCCTCCAACGATTTTTGAGACCGAATGAGTCTTGCTCCATCCCCTGAAGCGTCGAACAGCAAGGGTGAAATCACCGCAACCAAACAAGTCCCCGACCGCAGTGGTCGATTCGGCGAGTTTGGCGGTCGCTACGTTCCTGAGACTCTCACTAGAGCCCTGGATGAGTTGATCGTCGAGTACGAACTGGCGATGAAAGACCCAGATTTTCACGCGGAACTCAATGAGTTGCTTCACCGTTTTGTCGGTCGGCCATCGCCGCTTTATCACGCAAAACGCTTAAGCAAGCAACTCGGCGGCGCGCAGATTTGGCTAAAGCGCGAAGACTTGAATCACACGGGTGCTCACAAAATCAACAATACGCTTGGGCAAGCGTTATTGACGATACGTATGAAAAAGACCCGCGTCATTGCCGAAACGGGTGCGGGGCAACACGGGGTTGCATCGGCCACCGCTTGCGCGCACTTTGGGTTGCCCTGCGTTGTGTATATGGGCTCGGAAGACGTGCGTCGTCAAAAGCCGAATGTCTTCAGTATGCGTTTGATGGGTGCCGAAGTCCGCCCGGTGGAGAGCGGCTCTCGCACGCTTAGGGATGCCGTAAATGAAGCCATGCGAGATTGGATGTCCAGCGTAGAAAACACTCACTACATCATCGGGTCGGTCATCGGCCCCCATCCATTTCCAATGATGGTGCGTGATTTCCAAAGCGTTATCGGTCGCGAGTGCCGCGAGCAGTGTTTATCGTCCATCGGTCGTTTGCCCGATACTATTGTGGCTTGCGTCGGTGGAGGGAGCAACGCGGCCGGGATGTTCTACCCGTTCATCGACGATCACAGTGTTCGACTCATTGGAGTCGAAGCCGGCGGTCGAGGCTCGGCGCCGGGCGACCATGCGTCCCCGCTTAGCTACGGCTCTCCGGGTGTGTTGCACGGCTCGTACAGCTACGTCATGCAAGATGAAGACGGACAGACGAGCGATGTTCACTCGATGTCGGCTGGCCTGGACTACCCTGGGGTTGGACCTGAACACAGCTATTGGAAGGACTCCAAGCGAGTGGAATACACATCTTGTCGCGATGACGAAGCTCTCGGGGCTTTCGATTTTCTAGCCCGCAATGAGGGTATTCTAACCGCCTTAGAAACTTGCCATGCCGTTGCCAAAGCGGCGGAAATCGCTAAGACGATGTCTTCCGACCAACACTTAGTCATTTGCCTTTCTGGCAGAGGCGATAAAGACGCAGCCGAGCTCGCACGGCTGCGCGGTCAAGAATGGTGAGTGTGGCTCGGTGGTCCCCACCGAGTGATTACGAAATAGACGCAATTTTCATGGCGGGGACCGCCGTGCCACAATGCTTTCAAACTGCACTGAACTTCGGACTACGTAATGACCTCGATTGATGATCTATTTGTGACGCTAAAGTCCCAGGGCAGGAAAGCCTTTATGCCGTTTATTACGGCCGCCGATCCAAATCTCGGATTCACCCGTCAAGTCCTACGCAGATTGAATCATCTTGGCTGCTCTATGGCCGAGGTTGGTATTCCGTATAGCGATCCGATTGCAGATGGACCGGTCATTCAAGCGTCTTATACCCGCGCGCTCGGAACCAAGGTCAAGCTTCATGACATCTTCGAGCAGATTGCTTTGGAGAGTCCGAGTCTTGCGATGCCCATGGTATCGATGGTGAGTTATGCGATTGTTCACCGCCACGGGCCCGAGCGTTACGTGGCTGATGCGATGGCGGCTGGTTTTGCGGGTGCCATTGTTCCCGACTTGCTCGTCGAGGAAAGCGGTTCGTTAGTTCGCATATGCCAAGCCAACCAATTCAACTTGATTCAGCTGGTTACACCCACAACGCCGCGAGAACGCGCGTTAAAGATCGCCGAACTGTCGAGTGGATTTCTTTACTTTGTAAGCGTGACCGGGATCACAGGCGAACGCACCGAGCTTCCACCCGACTTGGTGGATCGCGTCTCTTGGTTGCGAGAACGTACTCCGTTGCCGATTTGCATTGGATTTGGAATTTCCAAACCTGAGCACGTACGCTTGTTAGCGCCTGTCTCCGATGGTCTGATTGTCGGTTCGGCTATCGTGCGATTGATGGAACAGGCAGCCCAGTCCGAGGCGACGGCCCTTTCCGCCATAGAAGAGCTTGTGAAGAGTTTGATGATGGCCATGAACGGATAGAACCGAACGCCGCTATCGTTGCGACGTTTGCCAGAACGATGTGAAGTTGAAGACAACGGTTTCGCAGCGACAACTGCTATCGACCGAGGCGTTTCTTAGTTCTCAGCAATTCTTCCTCCGATACACCGAAGGAAGGCAATTTAACAGCGTCAAAATTGGAATTCGACAGCCCCGATTCCCCTTCCCCAACGTTGGCTCTCAGATTCAGATAGTTGATCAACGTCAGCACATCCAGTGGACTCACCAATCCATCCGTATTGGCGTCCAAGAAGTCGTTGAACTGGCTATCTTCCCTTTCTGGGTCAACACCTTGGCCGCCACGATTCTGGTTGATATAATTAATGATGGTCAATACATCGAGGGGTGAAATAGATCCATCACCGTTGGTGTCGAGGACAAATTCTTTGGCGAAAACTGGCATGCCTTTGGTTGTCTCGTTCATTGACTCGCCTAAGGGTGCAACTTCCAAGCTTTCAGCCGCCGAAAGCCGAAAGCCGGCAGTGGCTCCCGTAGAAATTGGGTCGAGTTCATCTTGGTTTTTCGCTTGCCCAAAGATATCTAGCATCCCGACGTCGGAATTGACAAAGATCCAATCGTGATTCTTGTCGTTCAAGAGTCGGTCCTCTGCGGCGTCGTCAAAGGTGTTTCTTGAATTTGACTCCGAACGAAGCAGCGTGCTACCGTTAAGACCACCCGATTTTACCCCTCGAAGGTGCTCGATCCGATTCTTGATCGAGTCGTTGGATGTCCACTCGCGCTGAATATCCAAGAGCATGGCTTCGTTGTTCTCTAAATCGCTATACCCAGCAATGAGAATGTTGTCGTCGTCTCCACCAAACAACAAGTCGCGGTCACGTCCCCCTATGAGAATGTCCTCGCCGCAACGACCGCGAAGTGCATCGTCGCCAGGACCTCCAACCAGAATGCTATTTCCAGAACCACCGACAAGAGTGTCGTCACCAAAACCGCCGAAGAGCCATGTATCCAATTCGACATCTTCGTCTACGCGTATCGTGTCATTGCCTGCCTGGCCATAGACCAAAATCCGGCTGGTTGGCATCGCGAATGTTTCGGTCCGTATCCCATTCATGTAGAGGTCCAAAACCTCGTTCCTGCCAATCTCCCGCGTGTCGATTTCGATAGTGTCGTTTTGACTCGTACCTTCGACAATCAGCATGGTACGGCCAGGGTTCAATGGATCCGCGACAAGACCTGTCCGCGAAATGCGAATCCGGTGAGTGGCTATTGCCCCCTCCGCACCGTCCTTGTCCGTAGCAGCTACCGTGATCGTATAGTTGCCGCTGATGGCATAAACATGGTTGAGGGTTGGGGTTACGATTCCTTCAACGATCTCAGGAGCGGAACCGTCACCCCAATTGATACGGTACCTAAATCCACTCGCTTGATCGACGCTGGACTTGTCCGTGGCCGCCATCTGAACGGACACCGGTTCTCCGGGCGTCCCTTTGTCAGGAGCGGTCATGATCGTGGCCTGAGGAGCTGCGTTTTGTACTTCGACCGTGAATGTGGTAGATTGGGCGACCGAGACTCGCGATGCCGTCTCCGTTGCTATGGCTTCCAGGATTAGGTCGAACTTGCCATTGTCGCGAACGACGATGAACAGCTTGCTCAAGTCTCTCGGGTTGATCCGCCAATTGCCACCGCCCAGGTCAACGCCAATGGGAACGTTGGACGCGTTCACGAACGATGCGATGCTTGGCACATTGTGAAGTAGAATATCGAGAGTCTCCGACCCGTCTGTGTCCACAAGATTCGCAGACACAGCGAGTTGAATCGGAGTGCCTTCTAAACCGACAATATTCGCCGCACTGACAACCGGCGCATCCGTTACTGGACTGACTGCGACCGATACCGTCGCAGTCGATTGGTCGTTGTTAGCGTCACGTACTGTGTATTGAAACTGAGCATTGCCGGAGAAGTTAGCGCCAGGTGTGAATAGGAAAGTATCGTCAGAGAGAATGGCTGGTGTGCCATTGTCGCGATACACCACGATGCCATTGGCTGACTGCACGAACACTACCGTCAATGGCAGATCGGTCAATCCTGAATCATTTGCGAACGGATTGAAGGCAATGGCAATATCTTCGTTCGTAGTCACTTGATCGTTGACCGCAACTGGTAGCGAGCCCAACACAAGTTGCTCGATGTTCGTGTAAGTCACAGGTAGCGGGGTAGTGAAACTGCCATTGGGCACGACCGGGAGCCCAACGAATGAATCTAAAATTCGCAGCGTGTCACCGGGGGTGGTCGTTGGTGCTAAGCCGTTGACCGAAACTTGTTCGACACCTGTCAACGTCGACGGTGCAGAAAACGGCCCAGCGGCGACTTGTGTTCGGATCGAGCCCGAGGTGGCGCTCGTAGCATCGATTTCAAAAGTATCTGCCGAGGTCGAGCCAGAAACCAAAACCGAGTCGGCTCCGTTGCCTCCAATAAAGGCGACACCATTTTGGAAAGCCAAATTTCCGGAAGCCAAGTCGATACCTAAGCTGTCGTTTCCATCTCCACCGAGCGCGGAGACTTGATCAACCGAATTCCCAAGGGTAAATAGTTCGACCGTTGTCGGGCTTCCAGCATGAACGACTGTAAACTGACTTTGAGTTAACAGCATCGAGTCGTTCCCGCTAGTTCCATTGACGGTCAATATGTTGATGCCGCTTCCTCTCACGCCACCCACGATGTCTGCGGCGTAGTCTCCAGTCGGCGTCGCGGTTGCATTCACTTGATTTGCACCCGAACCGATATTCAACGTCAGCCTATCGCGGACGCCACTGACCGTTGTCGTCAATGGGGCAATGCGATCGACATTAATGATGTCCGATCCACTGCTGGCATTGACGGTTGTCGGGCCTTGCAAAGTAGTTTGCGACAATGAAATCGTATCGGCATCGATACCGGTCGAGAAGGTGATTGGTCGACCGGTAAACGTTCCAGCAGCTGTGATGCTACTGCCCACGCCAGGGTCCGCATTGCCAAAGTCAGTTGCCACGCCGACAGCGGTGCCTTGAACAACAGTCCCAGCGCTGGAACTAAAATTGTCACCCACATTGAGTTGCACTGTGCCTGCTGTAGCGATGACTTGGGCTGCAGCAAGGATCAAATCGCTACCAGCCAAGACGGTATCCGGCACGTCGACTCGAATGTTACCTGTTGCACTGCGAGCTTCTGCAAGCGTCATGCCGCCTGCTGTTTCGGATAGAAACAGACTTCCTCGGGAAATGGCCCGCACGATACCCGCTGCGGAGAAGGCCGAGTTGACTTCCAGTGCATCGGTCGTTGTACCAATCGTAGACGCGGGATTGACGGTCGCACTGTTGGCAGTGAGCGTAATGCTATTGCCGACTACGTCCGCTTCTGGATCGCTAGCCGCTTCGAGAATCGAACCCGCGGTAGCCGATAGCTTTACGTTCCCACCACTGCTACTGACGAGGCCAAGGTTCATGTTTCCAACTGTTTCGACAAGGAAAACATCTCCGGACGATGTGGCGTTCAAACGTGAAGTCGAATCCACATCTATTGCTACCGTTGCGGTTCCGAGCGTGGTGGCAGCATTCAAACTGACGATAGCGCCTACCACGTCGGCAGTCGCGTCCGACAATGCATCGATGATCGAATTGTTCGAATTCAGCGTTGCATTGCCTCGTGTCGTCGCAACTGCTCCAATCCGCATGGGACCGGTCGTTTCCGAAAGAGTAACATCGCCATTGATGGCAACGTCGATTGTTCCTCCACCAACGTCCGTGTTTGCGCTCACTCCGACATTGGCTGCTGTGAGCTCTACCGCAGGAAGGCTGACGACGATGCTAGAGCCTTTGATCAGATCGAAGTTCCAGAAGCTGACGACTGTCGTCGGTGTCGTGCTGGTCCCAAGGGCACCACGATCGAAAGGAGGATTCGCCACATCATTTTCAAAATGCGACACAACTAAGGTGATATCGTTTTGCATGATCTCGTTGACTCGTAACAAAGGCAGCGTCGCAGGAGCCTGGGTCTCTTCTAGGCTGGTGTGCAATAGTAGGTTCGTAGACGAGCTCGTAGCTACTAAATTGGATGCGTCGATTGAGACAGGGGTGCTGGTCGATGGCTGTCGAATTCGGGCAAGCAAATCCAAAGCAATAGATCCGCTAGCCCTTACATTCAGATCTTCCTGCCGACCGTCGCTGACAATGAGTTCGATAGGAATTCTCGTTGCTGTCGTTCCGATGCTGCCTTCGTCTGCAATCAAACTTGCGACATTGGTCACAATCTTCCCAGTTCCCGTTCGCAGAATGCCACCAACAGAGTCGACGGTTGTCTCTCCGACTGGATTGTTGATAACGCCACTCAATGTTATGGATGGTGTTCCACTCCTTGAAGCGTTCTTTACGATGAGGTTCGTATCACCAAAGTCTTGAAAAACGTCAAAACTGAGCGAGCTACTGAGCGGCACATCAATCACTACCGTTGGTGTGCCTAGATGGATGACGTTGATATTGCCAATCTGAAGTGGTTTGTTCGAAATGTTTTGAATGAGTATGCCGTCCAAGGCGCGATCGACCGTAAAGCTTCCAGTGCTTCCTGTCATGGATGCGTCCTCGCCCACATTGATTAGCGGAATCTCAAATAGGACATTCCCGAATGCACTGGTGTTGTTGATTGAATTAACGACGATAGTCGGGGCAGCCACATTGCCGATGGTTCCCGTGTCAAAAGGATTGGCAGGATTGCCGTCGGTATCCACAATCGTGACGCCAATCGCTTCCGTAACCGTTGCTCCGGTTGCTCCGTTGGCTTCTATGACGAGCTTTGGCGACGGAGCCCCCTTGAGGTAGACGTCTGCATTCCAGACAATATTTCGGTCGCGATCGAAGGAAGGTGTAATGGTTCCAAAGCCGTCACGCACCAATCCGTTTACGAGCGCTGTCGCCTCGAATTGAGTGACATCGGTGTCGGCTCGAACGGTTAGATTTCTTGTTCGAATACTCGATCCATCCAGGGCTTCGATCTTGGAGAGTGAGTCTTGCGTGATGGTTACGTTTGCAGTTGGGTTGCCAAAGAGTCCATCCTTATCCGAGGTGGATTCGACCTGCATTTTGAGTTCGGACCCGGTCCCTTGGAGCGATTCGATAGTCGTTGTGGTCGCGTCGATCACCGACCCACCGGATAGTTTGACTTTGGAGTCACTGTGCAATTCGCCGGTAGAGTCTGATTTAACGAAAACCCCGACACCCTTAGCCCGTGCATTTGCATCCGACTTGACGTTAATGTCGGTGACGTCTGAAATGAGCTCTACGTTTGGTGCTCTCAAGATCGAAAAGGATCCGACCGAGACCAGGGATTGGGCCGGAGATGTAGCAGTTCCGAGTTTTGTTTTGGAATTCGCTTGCGCATCAGCCACGATTCCACCGGTGTCTGCCTGAGCGTTGGCGCCGAAGAACTCGTCAACGTTTTGTGGGTCATTTCCTTGTCGTGAGCCGAACACTGCGTCATCGATTTCACTCTCGACATGAATGATTCCACCAGCCGTTATATCGACGTTTTGGCCTACGGACGATTTCAGGTCGTAGTCTCCTTGGATCGTAGAATTCGCATCGCCGATGGACACCCCGGCTACCGCTCGTGAATGTGAGAATGCATCGCCTTTTTGCGAGGAATCAACACGTAATGTGAAATCATTGGGTGTGTTGATGTGTGTTTCCGAAAGCTCTGGCCCCCCAACCACTTCTGCACTCACCGTATTCTTCATGTCAACAGTTGTGTTGGCCTTGCCAACTGCAACGAAACCAACCGCTACATTCGTCGCCACTGCTGCCGTGCCGCTATCGGCTTCGGAACGGATCGTAATGTTGAGTGCTGTTAGGGATACAGCCGAACCAACCTCGGTTTGCACTTTTGGTTTGTAGATGCTTGATGCATCCGATCCGACCACTCCGATCAGTGCACCGCCCGACCCTTTAGCATAAGCAGTCGATACCTCGTCTGCCGCAATCGCTTCGGTTTCGTCTATGTTGCGAGCGACAAAAGATGTCGTATTTCCATCGCCAAAGTTGGTGCTAATTTCGACAAGGCCACCGGCCACGATGGATGTGCTATCGACATCTGCTTTGACGGCTGGGGTAACGACAACATTCGCTTCCGACTTTCCTGCAGCAAATAGAGCACCGATCGAGGTTCCTCTTGCAAAGGCGTCGGCATCTGCTTCATGGTCAGCAATGATTTTGACGACACCTGTGACGTTGATATTCGAGCCTAACACGGATACGGAGCTGTTGGGTTGGAGTGATTGATTTCCATGAAAGGTGGTTGAGCCTTGTTTGATCGTAGCGTCGGAAGTCGTCGCGTTTCCGGAGAGGATACCACCCGTGGCTGCTCGGCCTTCGGATATCGCGCGATCATTTGCAAACGTCCTTACATCCAAACTAGCTGCGGTGATGGTAGTGTTGGACTTAATATCGGCGTGAGCAATTCCAGCCACATCTGCCGTGGTCTGAACACCCCCAGCACCTGCCACTCCGACAGTCAGGGAGCCGCCGATGGATTCGGCCTTGTTATCAGATCTTGTGACGACGGTTACGGCACCGACCGCAGTAATCGCAGCTCCGTCGTAAACGATAGAATCAACATTCGCGCTGGACTCGCTAAAGGCACGAGCTGTATTTCCCGCGATGATTGCTCCCGCCCCTGCTTCCGCCTTGGACAGCGCCCCTTGCGAGGTCGCTTCGTTATTCTTGGCGAGAATGTTTACAGATCCGCCCGCATCGACTTGGGTGTTGCGTCCAATGGAGGCCTCAATTTCCGGTGCTATCGTTGCCTTGGCTCGCCCAATTCCTAACGCCGCACCAACGGCCAATTGAATTCCAAGCATGTCCGCATTGGCTTTGCTAGTCGACAGGGCACTTACATCCGCGTTGCCGAGCACCTTGATTTGGGAGCCTGCAACGGAGACTCGGCTGCCAAGGGAAGCGTCGATGGATGGTGTTGCTTCTGCCGTTGCAAAGTTAAGAGTTGACCCCAAGCCTACGCCTGCTGCGATCGCCTTTGCGTTTGCCATGGCCGAGGTGTTCGCGTCTGCGACAAGGGCCAAGCTACCAACCGTCTTTCCGGTTTGTCCGCCGATTTGAACATCATCGCCTACTAAGGCGGCCGTACTTCCATTTGCAACGACTTTGCTGACCGTTACGCCCAGGGCACCACCGACGGCGAATGCTCCTCCACCCGATCTTCCATCTAGGCTCGTAACGCTGGACGCATTGACTGTCACCGCACGAGCTTGATGGATCTGAGCAATACTGTCACGTTCGCCGTCCATTCTCGCAGTCGTCGAACTATCATCTCGGATGGAAGTCACAGAAGCGCCAAGGGCCGCACCAATACTCCCTTGTCCGGACAAACTCCGGCCTAGAGTCGCATTGCTGAAATTCGACTGGACGCTTACTTGGTCGGCGTTAGCAACGATTCCCGCGAAAAGGGAATCGGTTTTAACGTGAACTCTTTCGACATCCACAGCAGCACCCGCTGCAAAGGCCACGGCCCCCGCAAACGCACCGGCAAAGCTATTCAAGTCGACCTGTGAATTGGCATTTACCTTGATATCGTCGCCTGCCGAAAGCACGGCTCCAGAGCGTACTTCAGCGACAGTGCCTGTTGCATCGCCGGCGTCGAATAAATCTGTCGTAAAGTGTGAGCCAGTCAACACATCATGATCGATGGAGTTTTTTCCCTCTCGGAGAATGTCAGCGATCTGGCTAGATGGGGTTGAAACACCCGTTGGGTGGCTAACACCGCTAAAGTTATTAAGTCTCTGACTCAGTATGGAGTTGACAATGGACACATTCGACGCAGCCTGCTGATCGATCGTCGACCCAGCGTGACTCAAACTGTTAGCAGTGCTTGTATCATCTGAGTAGGTCGCATCAAAATTGGTACCCAGCGCCCAGACGGCGACCGATGCCGCGAAGGTACCCGTGGCTGCAAATCCACCGCTTACGCCGAGACTATCTATACTCTCTCTTTCTAGTGAATTCACAACAATATCATCCGCCGCGCGAACATTTGCATTAGAACCTATGAACGAAGTCGTGTCGTTGCGTACGACACCAATATCGACCGCACCGGCTAACGAAGCAGAGCCGACAGCGACTCCGCCAACAATAGAGCGAACATCCACTTCGTTGCCAGCTATAACATGAACCGACTGCAGTGGGTTGATACCATTCTTGCCGCTATTGATGTGAGCCGAATCGCCAATGTGTGCGGACGTATCCGAGTCTATCACGTTTGCATTGACGCTACCTGCACCGCTAAATGCACCGCCTACGCCACCCGAGGCCGCGATATCTAACAGTGATTCCTTAGAGCGCGCTTGTACCACGACGCCTCGGGTTGTCGTGGTGGTTATGCCGACCCTGCCAACGTCTTCGAGTACAAACACGTCTGTCGAGTTGGCTTTAGCATCGACAATGGCATCATTTGCGATGAATGCTTGCGTATCCTTGTGAATCACGTTGACTCCGAGCGACAGACTCACGCCGGCTCCACCACTAATCGCAGCGGCACCAGCGATTGCGTCTAGATCCGTTACATCCGATGCGGAAACCATCACATTTCCCTCAGCGTTGACCTGGGCACCTGCACCGATGAAGGCTTTTGTGGAGTTGTTCAGTGCGAAAACCGCTACCGAACCATTCCCACCACCAGTACCCGATAATGACCCTGATGCCGTTACCAAAAGCGAGTCTTCCGTTGCCGTGGATTGAACTGTGACGTCTTGCCTTGATTTAACGACTGCATTATCGCCGATGGCTGCGGTTGTATTCATACGGGTCGACTCAATGTTTCCAGAGGGCGCGACTGCTGCAGCGCTCGAAGCCGCCAAGGCACCGGAAAGTGCCAAGTGCGAATAGTCGCTCGCCGCTGCAACCAATACCGATTGATTCGAGCCTGCTGTCGCCTGATTGCCTGCGTTGACCTGAGCATTTTCGCCGATCCGAGCAGTTGTATCGACCCGAAGGATGGCGGCAGGTGTCGAAATGCCAAAGGTAAATCCGTTGCCAAAACCACCTCCCACCACAAACGCTGCTACGTCATCTCGATTGGTCGCGGTAACAACGACGCCACGCCGATTCTCGGTGATCGCCGTCACGAGACGCGGTTGCGTGAAGCTGGAGTCCGACAAATCATTTTGACCATCGCCATCCGAGTCTTTCCCTTGAAAGGAAGGTGGAATGACGCGACCTGGAACGAATACACCGTTCGCGATGCTAAACTTGCCGTTGTTGACACTGACCGCATCGATCGTCGCGAGTGCGTCGGCGCTAACTTGAGCGTTCGGAGCAATGAGAGCTTCTGTTGTCTTGCGTACCACAGCGACCGAGGCTGCTCCACCCAGTGATGTACCGCCAGAGACACCCGCACCGCCATCGATAAAGTCCATTTCGTTTTTGTCATCGGCAGTGACGACCACGCTACCAGCTGCGTGGACTATTGCGGGCGACAGTGGGGCCAGAGCATCCAAAGGGTTGTCGCCGAGAAGGGCTTGCGTGGTCACCTCAACGTTGTAACCAGATAGCGAACCAAGGATGCTGCTGCCGTTGGGACCAGACAAACCAACAGAGGCAGCGACGGACAATAGATCTTCGCTCGAGTTGGCTGAGACTTTTACATTCCCATCGGCACTGATGTGAGTTCCACCTCCCACGAATGCCCTCGTGCTCTTCTCAACCTTAGTAGCGTCTACCGAACCGCCAAATCCTCTTTTGCCGCCAACGACCGCTACACCAGCCGCATTATTGAGTATGGTGTTGTCCTCCGCGGTTACCGAAACGCTGGACAGACCAGGCGAAGAAGCGCTATGAACCGTAATTGTCGCGTTCTCATCAATGTAAGCCAAGGTGTTCTCATGGTTGCGAGTCAACGTTGCGGTCCCTGCAATCGCGTTAGCGCCCGTACCAGCACCTGCGCCGCCAGCTGCAAATGTAAAAATCGAACCGTTGTTTGTCGCTTCTATTTTCAATCCGGCGAGACCGCCGCTAGTCACAATTGCGTCATGCCCGACATAGGCGAGCGTTGAGCGGTCGAGTTTCAAGTTCGCCAACGACAAACCCGCGCCCGCGTTACCGCCACCACCTGCCGAGCCAGCCACGACGACGGCTTTCGTATCGTCATCAGCGTTAAGATGGACACTGCCGTTCGCGTTTACGTGAGAACCGGCAGAGAAATAAGCCTCGACTGATTGATCGAGATTCATGATGGAAGCCGAGCCAGCAAAACCTCCGCCGCTCGGCGCGACCGAAAGCGAAGCGGAGACTGCAATTAAGTCCACGTCATTCTCAGTCAAGACGTCGATATCACCGTTGGCAGTCACCTCGGTCGAGCTTGAAATCTCCAATCGATGATTCGTTCCGTCAGCCGTACTATCGTCGAGTTCAATTGCGATACCCTTCTTCGCGTTGACTCCGGTTGATGCCAAGCTAATGTGGCTGGCGTCCATCCGTATCACAAAATAAGTAGTTCCATCGGATAGCCCGCCGATGCTCTCGCCGCCACCGTTGCGATAGACGACTTGCTGGCCAGTAGATAGATGATGATCGGTGAGTTTTATTCGGTTCTCGTCAACGATTTTATTATCGGCAAGGAGAGCGAAGTCGGTCGGGTCAAACGTCTTATCAGCGGCCCCAATCCAAGCACCGACGTCGGTATCGGCGAATACCAAAGCCCCGTTGGCACCCACTGAAAAACTACCGCCGCCACTAATCCCAATAGCACCCGCTATGGGGATGAAATGATTAGTGTTGTTTGAAAGAACGGAAACGTTGGTGGCATCCAAGGTCGTCCCGTCTCCGAGGTAGGCAAGAGTTTGCTCATTGATCCGATTGAGGTTCGCACCGCCTGCGATTGCCGGATTGCCTTTCGCGCCAGCACCACTGGCCGCGATGCCCAAAATCGTGTTGTTCGAGTGCGCATTGAGCCCAACGGCGCCGGCTTGAATATCTGCTTGTTCCGTGTATGACCGCGTGGCCTGAATGAGCTGGTTGTGCGAGTAGGTTCCGCCGATGCCAAAATGCCCGTCAGCAAATGCGAAAGCGCCCGCTCCCGAAATGAGCTTGGGACTGCTCTCTGCTTCCAGCGAAAGATCGCCACCCACCGTTACTGCCACACTGTCGCGGATGAAAGTCTCGGCGAGTTGATCGACCCAATTGAGCCCCATCGAGCCGGACAGTCCTAATCCAAAACTGCTCGCACTGCCGCTACCCAAATCCACGTTACTGGTTGAGCTGCTCCCTCCGTTGTCTGTCCCGGTGGCAACTCCAGTCGAAGCCGCGATGCTCCAAGCCTGCGGATTGGAACGCGCGTAGAGGGACAGATCTCCACCGGCATGCACCGACCCAAGCTCTCCACCGTAACCGCCCGGTGCCACGTCCTCCTGCGAGTCGCCAATGAAAGCTTGCGTGCGATCACGAATTTCATTCAACGCAGCTCCGATTCCGACCCCCGTTTGACCGCTGATCGCAATCGCCGGCGCGATCGAGACAACATTCACGTCACTCTGAGCATCCAGACGCACATTGCGATCAGCATCCACGACGGCTCGATCCTCGATGTAGGCCCGCGTTTGGTTGCGTACACGGTCGGAAATGACAGCGCCATCGACGCCGATTTTCTTCGAAACACTTCCTGCCATGACAACCGTCGTTAAGTCTACGTCGGTCGTGGCGGTGACTTCGACGTCGCGATCCGCTGAAACGATAGCCAGGTCGTCGATGTGCGCATTCGCAAAATTCTGTGTAAAGATGAGGTCAACAAAGCCGCCGACCGCTGTCTTGGCTTCATCTTTGACAACGTTTAGCACAGTCGGGTTGCCAGCGTAGTTGACAACGTCCATGGAACTCTCTGCTTTCACCAGCACGTCCTGAAGAACGGTGCGGACCGGTCCCGTCCAAAGCTGCGCTGATCGTTGATTGATGCGCGCCTGGGATGCGATCCCGGCATCAGACGAGTTGTATATGAACATGAGGTTGATTCCACCTGCGACGGCCGTACCACCACCTGCCACTGATCCACCTGCATGAATAAAGCTCGTGCCAATCTCCTCTTCGTCCAGTATGTGATCCAACAGGTTGTTCGTTGGCTGTTCAAGCTGTTGCTGGAGCGACGATGGCTCATCCGCATCTTCGTCACTGCTAAAGGCGGATGCGTAGGCAAAAGCTCCACCGATCGCCTCCGTCTGTGCGGCATCGCCAAAGCCGCCAATGGCCAATGCGAGTTGAAGCGGATCCACCGGACTGATGAAGTTGGCAACCGAATGAACTTCGAGGACATTGCGTACATCGACTGTTGCGTTCCATGCAATGAAAGCGTTGGCCTGATTGGCTGCTTTGGAATAGACCAGTGCGCCCCCGACGCTCTGTTCGCCGGCCGGCCGCAACGCTCCTGCATTGCCCGATGCACTGACTTGGAAAGGATCTTCTGCTTCCGACTTGACAGTAAGACTTCCGCCGACCGTAACCCAGGCTTCATTCCCAATCACTGCTGTGGCGTTGTTGTCGCTGGTCACTAAAGCGATGGCACCTGCGTATTGATCATTCGGCTTGCCGCTTTGGAAATCGACGTTGTACTGTTCGATCTCGTTTTTGATATCGCCGATTTCCTCCGAAAGTGGTACGTGTGCGTCAATGAAGGCGACGACTTGGTCCCACAGGAGTCCCTTCACCGTCTCCTTGATCCCCCCCTTTTCCTTTTCTTCCTGCTGTGATGAACCGCTACCGACGTGGGCAAATGTCCGTGTGACGTTGATGTCGTTGATCGATGATGAGTGGACGTCAAGGTTGCCGCCAGTCGTCACGATGCCACTGACGCTTGCCTTGGCGTTGGACTGGAAGAAGGACAATGCTACACTTGCGCCGATCGCCTTTTCGGAGTCTGCGGCTGTGCCGAAGCCGATCGCGCTGGCCGTATTGCGGAACTTGTTCTGGTTCTCAGCTCGAACGTCGGCGCTATTGCCGACATTGATAATCGCGCCGTTTTGGATATCGGCTAGAGAGTTTGAGTGAGCGGAAGCTAAGCCAAACGACACATTCGAACTCACACCGACACCAGGGATGAATGAAGTCACCCGCAGGTCGTTGTTGGCAAGCGAAGCTATATGCAAGTCGCCCATCGCATTGATCGTTGCACCGGCAGCGATGGTCATCTCGGCGGTCGGAGAAGTGTTGCCGAACGTAATGCCGAAGCCACTTTTTTGCGTCGTGATGTCGACAATCGCAGTCGCGTTGGAATTCAAGTTCACATTGCCACTGGCGTTGATCAAGACACCCGCACCCAAATGAATTGTGGCGGCCGACTCTGCGGAAACGAATATGGCGGCGTCGGTAGAAATATTGAGAGGCACAATCAGCTTGGCATCGTCCACAACCTCCGACTCGACACCGATGTCCGTGCCGATTCGGTATCCGTCCGCTGTAAAGTTTGAGGTAATGTTGTCCTTGGTAAACTCCCAACTAAAATTCTCCCATTGATAGAGCCGACCGGGTTTGAGGTAGTTTCCAGCAACTACGTCCAGTCCATCGTCATCCCCGCCAACTTCGCCAACCACGATGGCTCGTGTGGGATTGATATCGCTGGTAATTTCTCGTGCGGCGGCAAAGATGGAATTACCCGTGTTGAGATACATCAAATTGGCTTGGTCCAGATTGCCTACCACGAGATCCCTTTGGCCATCGAGGTCTAGGTCGCCAACAGCCAGCGAAGTCGTTGCGCGACTGGTGCCGTCAATAACCGTAGCCGCGCCGAAAGCGCCGGCGGAAAACTGATGCAGTAGCAGTCCGTTTCCATCTGTGCCAACGACCAGTTCAAGCGTCGCGTCGCCGTCCAGGTTTCCGAGGGCCACGGCCGTCGTGTTGAGGGCTGCGCCGACGGACGCCGCGAATGCGAGTGAGCCTGCCGTGTTTCGATAATATCGGTTGGCTTGTCCACGATTGCCAGCCACCAGATCGAGGTCGCCGTCATTGTCAACGTCTCCTAATGCCAGTGACGATGTATTGAACCCGACTCCTTGGATACTCGCTCCTGAATTAAACGTGCCGGCTCCGAACTGATGCACGAATAGGCCGCCGCCGTCGGTGCCGACCACCAACTCCAACGCTGTATCCGCATCCAAATTGCCGAGGGCCAGGGCCATCGTATCCCGTGCCGTGCCGACGTTGACGCCCACCGCGAACAAGCCTGGGGCAAATGTCCCAACGCCGGCTATACTATTGTTGAGATACATCCGTGTGGGCTGGCCACGGTTTCCGGCTACGATATCGATATCCGAATCGCCGTCCACGTCACCGACCGCAAGCGACGTAGTCACGAACTGGGGATCGATCTCGATGGCCAGCGGCGTATCCTCGAACTTGCCCTGTACATTTTTGTAAATAAGCACACCCCCTTGTTGTGTTCCAACAATGAGATCATTGTCACCGTCGCCGTCCACATCAGCTAGCTTCACAGCCCGCGTTGGAGTCGAAAAATCGACGTCCAGCTCTGGCTTTTTCTTTGTGACCGCCGTTGTTTGAAGCGTCACGTTTCCACCGGTCACACGAGCGTCCATGGCCAAATCGATGGCTGCTTCGGTTTCAATTGTCTTGTAGTTTGGAATCGAGAATGCGTTCCCTAAATCGTCGAATTGGTCATCCGCAGTTAGGCTAACGTTGCCTGGCGCAAAACCTGCGGTTGCATGCGCCAAGATGTTAGCTCCAAGACCTACTTCGATGATGGATGCTTCGAAGCTGATGTTGCCAGAGCTAGCCAAGGAGACGGCGTCCCAGTGGTTTGCATTGAGCCCAACCTGTCGGCTAGAGACCGTTGCGCCATCAGCCACCGTAATCGATCCAGTCGCAGTGATCGTGATGTTCTTCAATCCGCCACCACCGACGAACCCCTTGAGAATCACATCGCCAATCACGTGCAACACCAATGAGTCGACGGACGCATCGCCGTTGCCAACGATACTGTTGAACGTCAGTTTACCAACTAAGTTGAGGACATCATCACCGTCGACCACGAGCGTGCCGGTCGTCGGAGCTACCAATGTTGGACGGAACGGCACGTAGGCAGGAAATCTCCCAAACGCTAAGGAGCCCGGCGTAGTGGCGAAGTTTGGATCGGGCGTAGTGGCGTCACCTAAATCAGGGAAGTTGTCGGCTGGAAAGTTTGTGCCATTCTGCCAATCGGTGAAGAGGACACGAAACGCAGGCCTTAGAAGATTGCTTTCCCAGAGTGGGAAATTCCCCTTGCCCGTCGGATAAGCCGTGCCTCGCCACTGCTGCGAAATGTCAAAATTGAGACGTTCTTTGACGATGCGATATTGCTCGCCGTAGACGACCTTGTTGCCATCTTCCGCATCGACCTTGTCCAGGCGGATCAATCGCCATTCGACACTTGGTGTTACTACTTGAACCACAAAGCTGTTCTTTAGACTTCGCGCAATTTCGTGGCGGTAAGCATCTTCAAGCAATAAGCGGTTCAAGCGGACAAGCCGCTCACCGATTGGGTTTCCTGTCGAAAGTAGAGAACCCGTTTCAGCGAGGAGGGTGACATCATCAAATCGCGATGAATCCAGCGGGGGGTTGAAGAGGGATGGTCCCCTGAGAAGAGCATTGAACTTATCGACCAACGCCGCGACGACATCGCTTTCTTCCGCCTGTTCATTCAAGAAGTCGATTAGCAATTGTTGGTTAGCTGTTGAGAGTTCTCTCCAGAGAAACGCCGACACAGGATCCTGTATATCGGCTGGAAGAGTGTCGGTTGGATCCAAAGGAAAAGGAACCAACTTTTGGACTAGACCTTCGATATCGTTGAAGTCGCGCTCGCTGAAGAACGAATCGCTTTCATCGAATTGAGCGACCATCGTATCCAGCACGGACTGTGGCACGACTCGATTGTTTAAAAGGGTCTCTCCACTCGCAATCATGCTGAATTGGTTAGGTGCGACCTCGGAATAGCCCGAATCCTTATTCGTGACAATCTTTGCTGGACCCGGAACACTAATTGGCACCAGCCGTGCACGCCCTGCCACCACAAACGCTCCCACCGATAGGAAGTGGTTACTACCCGTGATCGCTCCGAGAGATAGAGGAATGGGGGTCGGGTTCGGAATAACCGCATTGTCGGTTCGAGTAGCGTCGGTTAATGTGGCCGCCAATTGAATGTGCGTGGCATCCACCGCGATTACGTAATAGACCCCTTTATCGACGAGATTTCCGCTGCTGCCTGTGCCTTTATGATAAACAACTCGTTGGCCAGTCTCGAGGCCCGTGTCCCCTGCGTTGATCAGACCACCGACGATGTTGACTGCGTTGAAGTTGGCTGCCCGGTCAACATTGCCGAGCCGAACGCGTAGCGAACCGGCAGGACCAACTGTAAAGGTCCCCAAGTTCTCCCAAGCTTGTCCCGATGCTTCAAAGCTATTCGGGTCCGCAGGAATGACGATCTCGTCGTCGGCAAAGGATCCCTGGTTGATATCGATCGATTTAAGAAAACTCCCGCCGGTGAAAACTTCGTAGCGAGCAGCACGCGACGTGGGCGATCGGCCTTGGTCCGTTAGGAATTCGTTCACCAACCAATCGGTCTGGAGTTTGTATGTCGCACCCGGCGTTAGGCCGCTGAACAGCCATTCGGTTGCATTGTCTCCGACCCCCGTTTCGTGGAAACGGAATTGATCTTGCAATGCATAACGACCGTCTTGGCGCCATTGGTGATCGGCATCGATCAACGTTAGCCACAAGTCCGAACTGACGGGAGACGGGTACTGATCCAGCGCGCTGGTGGACTGGCCAAAGGGGTCGAGCACATTCGGCATCGTCGCGGTCATGATGTTGCCACCGTGATTTCCGTTGAGATTCATCTTGGCAAAGTCGTAATCTCGGCCCGTCAGATCGGTAAAGAGTTTGCTGAGCGTCTTTGGTTGTAAACCACCGACGGGCGTTTCGTTGACCAAGTTTTCTTGTAGGAGTAGTATTTTCCCTGTCGTAACTGCATTTGCAAACGGAGCGAATTTCTCCTTGTCGTACTCCGCATTCGCCTTCAGGCGCCCTCTTGCGTTGGGGTAGAACTCAAAGGTGACGCCCTTCACATCGGATTTTGCCAGCAAGTCGTTGAATTCCTCTTGATCGATAGGCACGTTGTAGTCGGTCCCTACAAAGCCAAGGTACTCGTTGAGCCGAGCTTGGTCCGTTTCCTTGAACAAGGGAAGCGTATTGCCATTGATAGTGATGCTCTTAACACCCATGAGGCTCGACGGGCCAACATTAAATATGAACTCGATAAGCTGGAAATCGATATTCACACCGAAGGCTTTTTTGATGATGTCTTCCGCAAAGTTCTTGAGGTAGTCGACCACGATTTCCTTGACCAAGTCGACCAGCGGACTGAGCGGGTTGGGAACGTCCCCAATTAGCTCGTCGAGTGGCTTTAGAAATTTGTCATCGAGCTCGTCCCCGAAATTCTGGAGTCCTTCGCGGAGGTCCCCGAACGAGCGCGGCATGCCAAGCATGGGTATGAAGAATTGATTCAAAAACGAATCGTTGGTGGCTCCATCACCATTGGGATCTTCCAGTTCGTTCAAGAATCGGTCAAAGACTTTGACATCGGATTCCAATTCGCCACGCTCGTCTGGGAAATCCGGAGTGACCGCATCGATTCCCGAGATGAGCCCTTCTTGATTCTGCAAGTCACGGCCCGTTTGCGCATAGAAGAAGGCCTTCGTAAATGCTTGGCCTAGGCGATTCCAATTCTGCAAAGTCGTGTCGATACTTTCGATCCAGTATTCCAAATATCCAGCTGTGTTGCCTGCTCCCGCCGATGCGAACGCGGCGGCCAAGGATAGGAACGCCTCGTCCGACGGCTTGTTGCCCTTGGAAAGCTCGCTAAATAGCTCTTTGAAGACATCGATAATCGTCTCGGAGAGCGCCTTCACATCATCGAAGAGTCCGTCGGTATCGATGTCGTCGCCGCTCGCCAACGCCTCGGTGGCACCGAGAATGCGATCGATTTCGGTTTTGAACGGATCGTTAGGGAGGCTCGCCGGACCCGTTTCCCCAGCCCGCAATCGAACCAAAGTGTTGCGCAGATCGATGACAAAATTCAAAACTGGGCCACGAGATTGAACATGTTCATAGACCCCCAGCAAGGCTTTGCCGCTAGCGGAAACTTCGGAACGAATGATCAGTTCTTTGAAGTCGCTGTTGACCTTCCAAGCATTAGCGCCGGGGATTGCGGTGACAACAACGTTGCCCGATAGGAAGACCGGGGATTGCGGTTCGACAAGGTCCTGCAACTGGCTGCGAATGGAGTTCGAGAAAATCCCAAGATTCAAGTCAGCAATCTGCGACGCGACGTTTTCGGTCACCTGGGCCAAAAAATCTTCCTTGTGACCCGGCAGATCGGGCAAATTCTTGATCGTAGTCTCGAAAAGAAATCGGTGTGGAGAATCGATATCACGTGGCGCTGAGCTGTCGTTGCTAACGTCGCCATTCGGCAATCGCGTGCGTTCAGTTTCATCGTCGCTCCCATCAACGAGCGCGACCCCATCGTACCCTGGCGTAGCGTCGTTGGAGTATCCTTCCAGAATGAGATGCCGAATCGGATTTAGTCTTGCCGTTTCATTGGTGCGATCCAAGATGTTTCCAAAGTCTGGCCAGACTCCGTCTGTAAAGTCGTTTGCCAGTGTGTGGCCCCATACGTCACCTGCACCGTGTGTGGCGTATCCATATGCGAACGCCAGGATCTGAAGTTGCTCGGCCGGCGAATAGTCTGTTCCCCCCTGAACTGCCCAAGCGTTGTCCAAGAAATGCCCAATCCATACCCCAGTCGAATCGGGGTGCAAGATAGCTTGAGCCATGACCAAATCAGGAAATGCATCGTCACCAGCACCACCATAATAGAAGGCAGGGTATTGTTTTATTGCCTCTACTACTCGCGGATGGACATTGTAATCCCGTCCCTCAATCGTAACTTTTCCATCCGCAAGCAAATCGCGGCGAACGTCGACCGCGACCTCGATGTGTGTATACGGCTTGAACGCCACGGAAGCCAATGGATCACTGCTTTGCGGCTCTTCTTGGGGGTGTTCAATTCCCAAAAGATGTCCCGCTTCATGAGCCACGACCTTCGCCAAATCGCGTCCGTATGTTTCCGCATCCTTCGCGTTGCTAGGAACTACATCGCTGAATACAAACGCGTTGTCGTCACGATGTTGATTGCCATGATCAACCTGTTCTGCTAAGCCGTAGTAGAAACCATAATCACTAAATGCTGATCCGTCTCCTCCTACGTAGATCGTGGAAAAGTCGATACCCGACATTGGCTGCGTCGCGACAAAGGAAACACGTGTCCCTTCGAATGCAGAATTCAGCGAATTAAGCACACTTGCTTTGACCAGTTCTTCCTGGCCCACCAATCCAGTTGGGGCAGCGAATGCTGGTACTTCAAGGCCCTCCATCCCGATGGGCCCGTGGTAATGGACGGCCTGAGCACCATCGAAATCTACGTAAATCACTTGCGAAACTGTAGAGTTGACGGGAGCGGAAGCCAGACCCGCGGCGAACGAGCGATACTCTGTACTAGAGCAAAGTAACTCATCCGACATAAGCGGACCATTGAAGAGCAAAATCCGGGGTTCAAGCGATTCAATGCTGAAGCTTCGTCGCAATTGACTTCGTTTCCTGATTCGAGACAACACAGATTTCGCAAACGAGTTTAGTCGAATAGGCATTTTTCATTTCTCACTGTTGCAAAGTAAATGGTCGAACGAACCGCTACGTAAAATGGCTCAGAAGAAGTGCCATCGAAGTTTTGATGTGGGATTTGGCGTGTTCTAGGCATACGACGCACTGCATCGCGATGACTTTGCCTGGTCTCGAAGAGACAATGCAGGTGTGGCAGGCTTTCCATGCGTGTCATCCGTGTAAGCTGCTACTACCAATGCGTAGAATGCCTTCGCAGCGCCTCACCAAATTTTTCAAAAGAAAATTAATCTTGCTCAGCTTGAGTCTCGACAGGCCTTGCTAACCCTTCGCTTGCTGCCTCGAATTCCGCCACCACGAGCGAATAATCACCATGAGCATCGAACACACAGAATTGCGATGCCATTTCAAGCATTTGCAATTTGAACCTATTCGGAAGAATCTACGTGTCCAATTCGATCCAACGTCACACCTACCCCCGTCCCTGGATGCTAGCCGAGAGCACTCTCGAAACGGCTAGAACATCAGGGTACGAAATGGCGATTTTGCCCTTGGGTGCCACTGAGCCGCATAAACTTCATTTGCCCTATGCGACATCAATTGATGGAAGGCATCCGCCAGAGGCTGGTGCCGTTTGTCGTCGAGTTATGCAAAGCCCCAATCGATGAGGTTTTTCCATTTGCGTAGATCCGCATCTACGAGGCTGTGTTTTTATTATTGTCGCCTTTCGCTCCGCGAAAGTGCGCCTCGCTAACGCACTTTTGCGGAGCAAAAGGCGACAATGTTCTGCACGGCTCGAATAAATCACAACCTTTCCGATGCGGACATCCTTAGCCCAAAACACCTGATTGCAATGCTGCGACCACTTCTTCGCCATGGATTAGCACATCGACATCGCGGAATACTTGCTTTACTTGACCATCGATGCCAATGATAAACGTCGTGCGTTTGGCAATCGGAGTGTTGTTAAATTCCGTCAAGGCTCCATACGCCGTCGTGACCTTCTTGTCCGTATCGGCAAGGATGTCAAAATTTAACTTGTGTTGATTAGAAAAATCGTTGTGAGATTGAACGTTGTCCACGCTCACGCCGAATAGTTCAGCACCCAGCGACGAGATTTGCGCTTTGCGATTGCTGAAATCGTTTGCCTCCACCGTGCAGCCTGGCGTATTGTCCTTAGGATAGAAATAAAGCACCACCGCTCGTTTGCCAATGAAGGAAGTTAGGTCAACCATCTCTCCATCCTGATTGGGCAATCGGACAATCGGAGCAGCCGAACCCACATCGACACGATTGAGAGAATTGATGACGATCAACGCGTCGAGCGGACTCATCATGCCGTCTCCATTGACATCCATGAGTGGCCCGGCGTAACCGGTCGGTTTCGTCGCTAAGGTCCGGCTGCCGTGCTGATTGATGTCATTAATAACGATGAGGGCATCCAGAGGCTCAACCAGTCCTGACATATTAACGTCGAGTCGGTTCAAGGCGTTTTGCCAATCTGCGGCGCACATCTCGCGCCGTTCTAAACGCTCGAACAATCTAGGATTACGCTTTTTCATCGAACTCGTCTTGAATCTCGAATTTTTATCGGCAAATTCGTCCATCCCACCCACAGGGAGGACTATAAGATTATCTCGCAAATTGCGTTTCGTCAAATTTCTTCGCCGTTTGCGATGTAGGTTGAGGGCTGGTTTGCGGGGGTCAGGTCGGGACGTTCCTACGCGAGGGACCAGTTCGGTTCGGCAGACATGCAAAAGATGAGAAAGCCAACCCCAAAGCACAAACAGCCACGAAAAGGACTAATCACGAAACGACTCGAAGCTTTCAAACGATGGGCAAACCGCCATAAATTGGCAGAAAAGGGGATTGGCGGTCAATTTTTGACCCTGATTTCCAGTCAGTCGTTTTCGGACCGCGGCCTCTATGATACCATTTGGCACCGGGCGTTTTGGACAGAACTTCTGCAAAAAACGCACTCATTTGATTGGACTACCGAGAAACTCAAAACAGACGCAATGACACTTCCCCTTCGATCGATTCCGCTCGCAGGATAGTCGACTACGAGTCATGCCAGGATTCCTCGACCAACTTTACTGATTACGGCAATGATTTTACTGTTACTCATACTCCCAATGGCAGTCGCTCTTTGTGCTTGGATCGTATGGCTGCCGGTCTGCAACCCTTCGAACGCAGTTTCGGCAACCTTTGATATTCCAGCTCGTCGAGGGGAACTTGCAACGAGAGGTACGTCAATGTTCGTTGACGATGCGTCTCGAGCCCCAAAGCGGCTGGAGCCGAGCCCATCGATGGAGGTCTCATCTGGAATTCAGATGCGAACCAACATGGCGACTTGCATGCAATGGACTGTTTGGAATGGGTCTTTTTCCTGGCATGTTGGTTAACAGTTAATTTGTCGAAGTATTGGGATGGTTGATCGAGTCTGTTTCCCCCCAAGGCGTACTCGTTTTTCGAACATCATTGCTCTCTGTTGATTTACTGATTAACAGAAAGAAATGCCGTGCTTATCTCTTCAAGCTTTTTGGCGGAGACTCCTCCGTTCACTCTTTTCGCCGAAACCGTTGCGGCAAATCCGCTTGCAACTTGGATCCTTCCTACAATAGGGGTCGCGATTGGCGCAGCCATCATGTTCGGCCTTAACCTTTTGCAGGGACGCGATGCCAAAACGCAAGCCAAACGCTTGCTAGACCAATCCAAGCTGGATTGCGAAAACCTGGTCAAAGCCGCTGAGTTGGAAAAGAAGGAGAAACTGCTTCAGCAGCAATCCAAATTCGATGGCGAAAACCAAAAAGTCAGGGACGAACTTCGGAAACGAGAGTCGACACTCGAACGAAAAGAAGAGCTTCTTAAGCAGTCCGCGGAGGATGCTCGCAAGCAAGAAAAATTCGTCGAAAACACCCAACGCAAGTTGACGGAACGCATGGAAGACGTAAGCCGAAAGGGTGAACTCTACACCAAGCTCATTCAGCAGCAACAAACAGACCTAACACGTGTCACTGGCATGTCGATCGACGAAGCGAAAAAGCAATTGATGTCGATTCTTGAAAAGGAGCTTCAGGGTGAACTGGGGTCCGTTATCCTAAAACACGAAAAGAAAGTGGCCGAAATCACCCAGCAAAAGACACAGGACATTCTGTTGGTAGCCATGCAAAGGTACGCTTCTGCTCAAACATCCGAAAGCAGTACAAGCACAGTCGACATTCCAAGCGACGACATGAAGGGACGTATTATTGGTCGGGAGGGGCGAAATATTCGCTCGTTTGAAAAGGTCTCAGGCTGTGATCTTATCATCGACGACACGCCCGGCGTTGTGATTGTAAGTGGCTTCGACCCCGTCCGCCGTGAAATAGCTAGGCAGTCGCTCGAAAAGCTTGTTGTCGACGGACGTATTCACCCGACTCGCATCGAAGAAATCGTCGCAGCTACCGAAAAACAAATCGAAGCCTTTATTCGACGCAAGGGTGAGGAAGCGGCTCAGGAAGTCAATATCCAGGGACTTCATGAACGAACGATCGATATGCTAGGTCGATTGCATTTCCGAACAAGTTACTCACAAAATGTTCTTAGACATAGCGTCGAAGTCGCATTCTTGTCGGGCATGATGGCCGAAATGATTGGACTCAACCCTCAAGTCGCACGGCGTTGTGGCCTACTGCACGATATCGGCAAAGCAGCAGATCATGAACTGGAAGGTGGGCACCCGAAAATCGGAGCGGACTTGCTGAAACGCAATGGTGAGAACGAACAAGTCGTACATGCAGCTCTCGGTCACCATGACCAACTGACGACCGAGTTCCCATATACACTTCTTGTCGCAACCGCCGACGCATGCAGCGCCTCACGACCAGGTGCGAGGCGAGAATCGCTCGAACGCTACATCAAACGAATGGAAGAGCTGGAAGCCATCGCCAAGGGATTCAACGGTGTTGAGCAAGCGTTTGCGATCCAAGCCGGCCGCGAATTGCGAGTCATCGTTAGCTCCAAGAACACGGACGACGCCGTTGCCGCCAAAATTTGCCGCGATATCGCTAAGTCGTTCGAAGAGCAACTAACCTATCCAGGGGAAATCAAAGTGACCGTGGTCCGCGAATCCCGCTTCGTCGAAGTCGCGAGGTAACGAGCCAATAGCTGTCTGCCGCTACTATCAGCCCAACAGATCCAAAAACCAGGGCTGGTAGAAGTGAGCCTGAGACTAGCCAAGCGAATAACCCCAAAGCCAGCAGGCACCACCAAGGTCTTTCTAGCAGGGCTGCGCCAATCGCTGGTGTCATCCAAGTTAGACTCGCCAGAATTAGCATGCAACCCATCAGCGAATACCATTGATTCACTCTTGTGGGACTGGCTGTCGATTCGGTTGCTTCGTGCTTAACGGAGGCATTCAAGCTGCTTCCCTCGTTATGGAGTCGGCTGTTACGCGGAGCGAACGATTCATCCATTGGCGTCGATCGAAAGAACCTTTGTATGGAATGCCACTGTTTTACGGCCAGTCCGAAAGCTTCTTGCTCGTCAGCTTTGACGCTATTAGACCATTCCTCCAAGTAGCGATAGGCTTTTTGATTCCAATAACTTCTCCATTGATCGAAGTCCGAACCAGGCTCAAACCTTGGCGCATTGGGCCACCGCTCTTCCGAGTCTTCGAGAATCCTCAAGCACGACTTTGCAATGGACCCGATGGCCAGCGAGGATGTCGTTGGCTCGATCGATCTCCCGGCCAACATCACTCCAAGTCGATGACCAGCCATCAAAACGGTATCTGTATTGTCGGTGGCACCCATCAATTGCGGAGCATCGATCTTCGTATGCCCCATAGTCCCAATGTCGGACTGGTGTTTGGAGAAGACTTTTACGTCGGAGCAAAGCCCCGCTTGAATCAATGAACAATGGATGCGTTGACCTTCTTGTTTGAAATCCATTGACTGGCCATCAACGTCAATCGACAAAACCTCAACATGTTCCCCAAGCTGCCACTCCAGTATTCTTTTTGCAGACGTACTCTCCGTTGCTTCGATCCAATATTGCGATTCCAACAAAGCAAATCTGTTGGTTGGAGTCACCAAAAAATGATCGTCTAGAACTTGCAGGATACATTTTGCGATCGCGAATTCTTGGGTGGCTCTATCGATGGATAGGGCATTGGATTGTGTTCCCATTGCCTTGTCCGTTTTCACGTCATGTAACGCCTCCCCTGTTTGGGTCGGTATCCGTTCACGGTCGAGAGCGCGAATACGAGTTATCAGTTCCGAATCGCTGGTTGGATCATCGAATTTCGGAACGAATCGGACTAAGGTGGAGACCTGCGTTTTCGAGAGTGAGGACGGTTCCGGCAAAGCCACTTGGAGCCAGGCCTTGCTGGCGTCAGGGCAAGGGATCACGCTAATTCTAGCTTCGCTTTGCCATTTATCTTTAAGTGACGCAGGCACCTCGAGAATAAAGAACGGTCTCGACGATAAGGAATTCGACAACTGCGCAACGGCGTCGATTTCCCTCGAACTGGAACTCGAGTTTGTCTTGAATGCCAAACTCCCCACGAGCGGCTCGTTGCGATGAATCATTTGGTATCGGGACGCTGCTAAGGTTTGCGATTGAATATCGGAATACGATCTGGCCAAATTGAGAGCAGGAGCGTTCAGTCCCTTTCCGAAAATCACAGCGGACTCGAACTCCAATCGCAGTGCAGTGTTTTCCGAAGCTACGATTTCCATCGTTTGATCTGAATTCACCGTGCTAGGCAACGCTATCCATGGGAGTTCAAACCACTCCTCATTGGCAACAGATCCAGCTTGACGCGACTCCTGTCGCTTTGCTTGAATCCATAGGTTGCTGACTTCAAGCGACTTGCGATCGGCCAGCACTTGCAAATGAAGCTTGCCATTGGACTTGCGTTGCAAGTACCGAATCGGTCCGCTCCCGTTGTAGAGATCTGTGACCACAAAGTCATCGGGTATGTCGACGACCAGCGGTTCGGCCGTCGAATTACCACCGAGCAATTCGATCCGAGACGTTATGTTCTGGCGATGATGATCGACAATCCACTTGGTCGTAACTCGCGCTTGCTGCTGCTTCTCCACTAGCGACTTGGGTTTTAGCAGGCCGAATCCACCAGTCAATGGAATTCGTAGGGCTGTAGCGAGAGGGTTGGTTTTTAACTCTGGCCAATCCAGTCTCTCCTTCGAACCTATGGCTAGACTCCAAGTGCTGATGCCTTCAATACTCCAGCTAGATCCAGGAGCCCTTGAGTACCTAAGCGTCCCACGCCGCGTTCGACGATCACGGCATTCGGCGAATAAGACATTGAGGCTTTGGCTTGCAGATAACGGCACCCAAACCACGGAAACTTGTCGATCTCGAGTGGAAAGCGTACTCGGGTTCGTATTGCCTGTTGGGTTTTTCCATTCCAACACGTATCGTCGTCTGGACAAGGTAGTGCCGGACCGCGACTCAACCCATTCCGCATCGCCCCAGTGTGTTCCTACGGGCAGCCACTGTTGGTCGGCTTCGATCTCTATCTCTTTGCCAACCGGTGTTCCCTTCGGAAAATCGATAATCGTTTTGGCTTGCAATATATCGTTTTGTAGGAACAACTCCGTGTGCATTACGGGTACGTCTCCACTCTCCGATACACTGGTGGAAGGATTGTTGAATGGACTACCCGACTTAGGCATCGGCACAGTCAAGTTGCACTGCAATCGATCTATAGCTCCAAGCATCGCGACAAAGCGGCCACCCGCTGGGTCCGTAACCTGCCCTCGAGAAATAATTTCAAGGCTGTTCTTTGGATCCGTTTCGATTTCCATTGTTGCATTCGCGACAGGGAGGATGCCAATATCCAGAATCTGAGTAGTCGTTTCTCGACTGCGATCCGTTTCATTGAATTTCAATAATGGCTGAGCAATAATCTGAACGGATCGTTTCCCTGGCTTCTCTGGCGTCCAGATCCACTCAAACCCAGTGCTGCGTAGCTTGTTTCCTAGATTGAGCTCGTTTCCATCCACACTGAATCTTGCGAGTTGCAACTGCGTCGCATTGATCGGGAAACGCACCGGAGCCAAATCGTCGCCAACCATGAATTCGTACGTCATGGTGATCTGATCCGCGGAATTGAAACGTCCTTTCACCCCAATTCTCAGGCCGTATTTCGCGGAGATCGGATGGGTACCACGTTCCGTTTGCGAGCTTCGTTCCGACTTGCCTGTTAGTACATCCAACATCTCGGCTGGGATGTAGGCAGTCGTTCCCGACATGTTCCCTTCCTCGTCCATTGGAATAACGATTTGATAGACGGTTCCCCCGGAATCGCTTCTCTCTTGCTCAAATGCCGCGAAGGCGATCGATGAATGCTCGCTCGTTGCACCCCAACCGATCACCAGGCAAAGGCCCAGCGAACCCATGTTTACTGCCGAAGTCCGCGGTGTACCAATTTGTTTTCCATGCGAGTGATTTGATTCAGATTCATTGTCACCCACCCGATCATTCCAGGGTGACCATTTTGCGGAATGCCGCTGAGAAACACTCTTGTCGCCCTTCACCTGAATAGAAAGCAACCGGTAGATCATGAAGGCAACGAAACTGGCACTCATTCCAATCAGGCCGGTGTAGGCAAAACGGGCAGCGACCAATGGAGCGGTATGTGCACACACGATTAATAATGCAGCAGTCAAAGCCGCGGCATGATATCGAATCATGATCAATCGTGGCGTGATCAAGGCTACCACCGCAAAAAACAATACCAGATACGAACGGTCCGAATCCAATCGATGGATGCGGAAATCGCCGCGATCGCTTTTTGCATCGACCGAAGATCCCGCATCCAGAGCCTTCGAAGTCAGCCGAATTGCTCGCCAACCATCTGCAGCCCACTGAGGAACAAGATTGCTTGAAGGGCGTAAATCATTAGCGGAAAATACGGAGCCTTGATAGCGCGAGTAGCCGAACAACGACGCAAGGACGTCTCGACTCCAGGCCCATACAGGCCATTTGTTCTGTCCGGGAACTCCTGATAGGTTCTCCAATTCCGCTAGCTGCATCTCAACCGGTAACCAAAGAAAGCGTTGATGACATACACTGGTTGCGTCCATTGCGAAATCTGGCCATCGAAACGGGAAGTATTCTCCCATCGTTCTAATACTTGATTTTTTCGACAGACGAGGGCCGGTGAAGTCGATATACAGCTCGACTTCCCCCTCAAGATCACGCTGCTCGGGAGAGATCACCAATCGTCTACCGTCGATTCGAAACGGGATCTTGTGGATGCTGGAGGAACGACGTACGCCCACCGTCAAAGGCTCCCAGTCGTTGTCCAATTCCATCACAAAGGGACATTGATTCGTTGCATTGGAACGAAGATAAAGTGATGCTTTTTGGGAACCAAACGTATCGACAGCCACATGATAGTCGCTAGCAATCACAAACCATTTTTTTGCAGGCGATGGTGTCGAAACTTTTGCCGTCAAGACGATTTTAGAATCAGCAATCGAGTCGTTGCATTTCAAAAATTTGTAGCCTGCTTCGTCAATGTTCCACGTTGAATGTACGGTGTCACACAGAATGGATACATCCGTTGTTAAGCTTCTAGCTTCTTGCGTCAGCATGTCTGCGTTGAGCAGCTTGGGGATGGGGAAACGCACTTCGTTATTGTCTTGGAGTTCCGAATGGACGACAGCTAACAGTGTGCACTCTGGAGCCATTTGATCTAAATCAAACTGCCATAATCCTGATCCGAGACTGCTATACGCAGGGCTTGAGACTAGAGGGCTCAACGGAATCCACTTGCTTCCGTCCTTCAATCTCCAAATAACATTGTCGGATGGGAAGTCGATCAACACAATTTCATGTCGATTGGAGCTCAGACTCAACTGGATTTCGTGCCGTGCTTGAAGTACGTCACTGGCGATCCGATCGATTTCCGTCCTGGTACTAGCTTGACGGCGATTGGGTTTCGTAGCCCAGGCAAAATCCGGAAACGAAGGGCTTGATTCGCTTTCTCGCGTTTTCTTTGCACCGGTGTCGACGAAGTGGCTGGGTGCTTGCCAGTCAAAGCGAAAGGCGTAGTGCTTGCCAATTCTCGGGATCAGCGTCCGTTGCCAGTCGGGAATCAATTCGTCCGTAACCAAGTCATCCAGTAAGGCATCGCAAAGCTTCAGCTCAAACAGTCCGCTGTCTTCCAATACGAACGTGTCGCTACGTTTCCAATCGAGCAATTGGACAATTTCTCGATTCCTAATGCTTCTAAGCTGTCCCGACGATTCCTCAGCGTTGCGATAAAGTCGAATCTCGAGTTCGGCTACACGACTCTTCTGAACGCGATCCCAGCTTAGTCGTATCTCACTCGCTGTTGCGATGGACTCGTCATCATATTGAGTCGTGACGGGATCGCTTGGGTCGATGGAGTTGATGGATCGAACACTCCAACCCGGGGCGATCCCAATCTTCGTCTGATTTGAATCCTGATCTTCGAAAAAGAGTTTTGCGCGAATCACTGCCAGTGTGCCTTGCTCATCGTTCTTGAACCGAGTCAAGACTTCACAACGCCTGGCCTGAGTGCTACGTTCAAGCCCAATGGAAAGGCTCGGTGGATTTGCATACCAAGAGTATTCAAGACGATTAGCTCCGGTGGTCTTGGAGTCTCCGCTTGGCTCAAGGATTCGACTCGATTCGCATTCTATGTTGGTCAGACGCCAGGGATGAACGCCGTGGACAACCGTGGTTCCGGACATGACGTACCCATGATCAAACGAAACTCTAGGGGTATCCGTTTTTTCCAGTTTCTCTAGGTGCAATGGTGTGATGAATTCGGCATACACGCTGACATAACTAGAGGAGGATGCCCCTTTACTAATCGGTCCCGTACTCCATTGAATCCATCCCTCATCCAGCTTCCAATCCACTTCCTGTTGGTTCACCGTTAGAAGCCGAAGTCTTGAACCTGGTTCCAAACTCATGCGCAACCATGGTTGTTCGGGAGAAGCAAAAACTTCCGCCTCACATGTCGTACGCAACTCTTGACCGTCAACAAAGTGTTCCAGGTTCTGTGATCGAATCAATTGCCTATACCGGTGGGCATCCGAACCATTTGCGTTATCATGAGGGCGAGTTCCAACACCGAGAGCGATCGAAAAAGACACGCCTTGACTGCCACCTAGTTCAATCAACCAAAGAGACTCTGGACTTCGAGATGGGCTTCGTTCCCGCAGATACTCCCTATCCAAATCGTTCCACCCTTCTAGCCGACGCTCTACCTCGCTCCATCCATCCAAACGTCGGGCCGCCGTCAAACAGTCCTGCACAACCGCTTGAGGCGGTAATGCAAGAACGAGACAGCTATTAGCGCACTTTGGGATTTCGAACGAAAATTTCAGGTTGTTCGGTGTACTCGCTGAATCAGCTCTGGCGGACCATCCAAACGGATAGGAAAACTTACCCGGATGGGACTCGCCTGCGCCCCTAACTTGGTCACTGGGCATCGTTGCAATGCGAGGTGCTCCCTGTTCATCGAAAATCCAGTTCCCTTGGCTGGTTGGTACTTGAACAGCCAGCGACCAAGGTCGGAGAGAGACCCGCTCGCCAAGGCGAGGAGACCCAGCCAAAGTCAATTGAGACCGTTCGGAATACAGATCTGGGCCAACAAGTTTCGCTAAATAATAAGTCGATTGTAGCTGGATTTTGCCCACTGTGTCTGACGCTATTTCGTTTGTCGCATTCGGCTGCCGATTGGTAGAATGCCTTTGAATCAGCCCTTCCAGTTGCGTCACATCTATGGGACTGAAGTCGTCGAGACCAATGTGGACGAGATCTTTACTTGGAACAAAAACTCTACGATAAGGGATACCATTGGATGGCAGATCTTTTTGCTGCCCCACGCCCAGGGAAATGTTTGAAAAAAACGCACAAATCGCCCCGATGCCGATGAGCAAAACACGGAAACGAATTTGATCGATCGCCATCATTTGTCACCCATTGCATCTAGACCGGTGGTCGTAGATGGAGGTAATTCGGCTGACAGATTACTTGCCATGGACGCTGCTGTTGCAACGATTGGCTTCGATAGTACAGCCGAGCCAGATAACGCAGGAGATCGAACCAACAAAGGAATCATGGGAGACGATGGACGCAAAGCAAAGACGCTTCTGCGCCGTGCTCTTCGATCCACGACCCATTTCAGGGTTGAGTACATGACCGCAATTCCAATGGCGGCGATAAAGCACTGAACGAGTGCAATCGAAAGGTCCCATGCCCATTGGGAAAACGTCAAGCTGGAAAGGAGAAGAATAAGACTGATCCATGGCTTTCTTATCCACCGAAACTCCATAACGAAGAAAGATCCAATCAGAACAAAAAACGCGACCGGCGCCCATAGAAGATATCGAGGTGCTAACCAGACTCGCATTGGGACAGTATGGTCCTGAGAAAAGAAGACATATTGATTGGTTTGTTGACTGACAAATGGTTGTGACGTCGCACCCATTTGGCCCGCAATAGTGTCTTGAGACCAGTCGCTTTTTCTTTCAAACCAAAGGTCTTGCCATTTCCAGTGGTATCCGTGCGACAGGGTCGATGTGTTGCCAATCAAATGCACTGTAGTGGGCACGACAATTTGCCAAACAAGCGGAGCTCGCGACCTGCAATTGTTGATCGATGGCGACTCCACTTGAAGCGTTTTGAGCCATTGCGAATTGTTCGACGACCATAGGAATACCTCCAATACGTAAGCGCTATCGGAATCAGCGGTTGAATTCAGTCCCGTATGGTCCAATGAAATATCCACGCGATGAACGTCGCTAGGGCTGCGACTTGCAACGGCTTTTCGACCATTGACAACAAACTCACCCGTTGCAATGAGCATTGCAGGCAGTCGCAAGGATACGGAATTCCGCCTCGTTTTGAGTCGGACAACAAATCGATCTCGTTGCTCGACAGCATTGACGATGGTCTGTAGCCAAACCGATTCGATATCGACGGCCCCTTCGTTGTCAACTGTTTGCAAACTCAGTTTACCTGTTAACCGAGGTTCTAATTGCGTGCGATCGAACGGCGTAACTGTCGGGCCAATTTCCGCTGTTGTGAGGGCTTCGTATTTTTTGCCAAGTGGCGATTGCACATCACAACGGATCCCCTCAGCGTGTGTGATATCTCCAAGGTAGATCCCAAAGGAAACAATATCATCGGACTTGTCTGCCGCAATCCAAGGCAAGAGCCAATCGAACGAACTTGGTGAGCTCGTCAAGTTGTCGCGATGACGAATCCGTTTCCGAATCGTCAACCTGCGTTCCTTGGTTGATTGAGTAACGCTCTGGACTTCAGGCAAAATGAGCTGCAACCAGATATAGTTTCGTTCGAACGAAGGAGACATGAATGTAGGAAGTGGTCCGCCGAGTCCTTCTTGCAATGCCTTGGCTACAACAGGGACATTGTCGACGGTCAACTTCAAGTCGTTTATCTGTGATTCCGTGCCAATCCATGGTGCCCCATCTTCGAACCAGTCTTTGGGCACCGCTAGTCTCAGCGTTTTTGCAATCCCACCTGCACAAACGAGACTCCAATTTTGAGATATGTCGAGCCCCTCATCCGTTACGGCAATTCTGGTTTGCGCACTCCCTTGAATGGTCGTGCCATTGGCCTCCGCAATCCCTTTCCAGTCGATCCAAGATTTCGACTTTGCTACGCGATACTTCAGGAGGGAAGTTCTGCCCCAAGATGGACTCGAATTCCATTTGAAAGACTCACTTTGTTTCCAAGGTGACGACTCCATCAGCGTGATCGAATCCGAAATTCCATTCCTTTCGGTCAGCTTCGCAACCGGCGATTGGATCGTTAGCTCGCCACCTACGCAGAGTGACAGTCTCTGTTGCGCCGGATCCAACCAGGAGAGCATTGGTAGGGAAAAACCAATTTCGCGTTTCGAAGCGTCAGAACTCTCTGCCGGCACACTCAGTCGGGTTAGTAGGAACGAAATACTCCTCGTCGGCAGACGAGCACTGTCTTCTCGTGCAGTCAATAATGGCATGGGATCGCTGGCGTCCGTTGGCGTCGGTAACGCCTCGGGCTGAGATCGGATTCCGCCAGTGCTTCCGCTCCTTGGCTGCAACGCTTCCAAAAGCTCGCCAAGACTCAAAGGGATCGAGGTAGTACCATCTAAGTCTAGGGGCGAACGACTCCGAATTGCAACGAGGTCTAAGTCGCGGCCCGATGGCTGCAACTGAACCCGGTCGACGGTCCAGCCCTGAACATCTAACTGTAGAAAGGGGAGCTGACGCACATCTCCCAAAATATCAATCGTCCCGCTTAGATGCAGGCCCCCAGGATCGTAGGCAACGCTATAGACGGCCATCAACTCAGATGCCCGATCTCCTACATTCCAGTGAACCTTCAATGGCTCGATTTGTTGATTGAACCTAAAGCTGTACGACAAATTGTCATTGCCGTCACTCGCCTGCGACTGCCGGATGAACTGAATTCCCGCTTGTGGCTCCCACTGGAAAGAGACGTTTCGCGGTACCCCCACATCGATACTTCCAACGTGCCGCTGGATACCTTCGACTCGAAACACCGAGAATGTAATCAAATTTGAATCCAACGCGTTTGAGGTCTGCCACTCAATTGGTAATTCGATCTCGGTGCGAGAGAATGCCTCTTCGAATTCCAGTAGAAGCACTGTGTTCGCGTTGGTAGCCGTTTCCTCGGATCTCCCAAATCGATATCCCGGAAAGGCACTCGGAGATGAAATCGGCTCACGCCACTTGCTTCGATCTGGGAGCGTGATCAGAAATCGTCGTCCTCCCAAAGTTTTCGGTCCGCGTATCGCCAAGTTGGAAACGGCGCGGAATTCACCTGCTTCCATCAGCGGACTATATCTTGTCTGGCTCTCCACCTCAATCGCCTGGATTTGATCCGCAGCCGACTTTTTGGACCAATTGAAGGTGACCGTACCGCCGGATGTACGGACGATCGCAACCGAACTCATTCCGTTGTCTTGAAAAGGCTCGACAACTTCATTGCCACTACTGACCACGTTTAGTTCCCATGGTCCGAGAGGTAATTCGAAACGAACGATGGTGGGAACTAAAGGCAGGTCCAATCGAAGGGATTGACCTTGGGGCGAAGTTCGCACGTTACTAAGGGCCTCAAAATGTAGGTTTCGCTGCCCTTGAGATCCTGGCGAAACTCGCCACACATAACCTAGGCCGTCTTTCGAAATGCGAATCGACGGAAACTCAGAGACGATTTCACTCGAACGCGGCGAAGGTATCGCCTGCACTCCACCCAGAGCAACCGGGATACTGAGCCAGCGACTATTGGCTTCCAATAGATTTGCCTGGGCTTCGATTTTGAGTTGAGCTATCGACTGCACAACCTTAACAGAGACTTCCATCCGCTCAAGTGCGTTCATCGTAACGATAGACGTCTGGTCATTCTCAGAGCTGAGAAATTTCTCAAAGTCCTCATACCTCGACGTAGGTACGAAAACACTTTCTCCCATACCATTCCGCATGATAATGGCATCAGGACGTATACCCGGCGACAGCACATCAGGCGTCTTATCCGGGATCGGCAATCGCGGCATCCCGACTGGCTCTTGCGCGCGACCAACCAAAAACAGGCCCCAGCACATCACCAACAAGCCCACGCAAAATCGCGCAACGAAGTACCCAACAAATCCTTCGCGAGTCTTTTGATGAGATGCTAATGAGTGAAACAAACGAAAACCAAGCCAAGCGGGGGTAACGAGAGAGGAGTGATTGGACAATTGAGCGATCGCCCAAGCAGTCTATTTTACGCAATCCTCACAGCCTTTGGTATCGAATTCGACCCTGCATACTGGAACCAAGGTCGGATTGGTGATCTTCGATGACGTTAAAGCCGTCATCCCCACCACTATCGTCAAAAAGGAACCAAAATTCGATTCGAGGGTAGCCGCCCGCAAGAATTCGGGAAGTAGCTCGATGCAATGCGCATCGAGCGGTTCTTTAGACGTCACAAGATTTTTGCTACCGACCCACCCTTATTTCGATGGGTTGTCTTGGATTGACATCATGCCACCCATGCCACCACGCATACCTCCCATTCCACCACCCATGCCACCCATACCGCCGCCCATGCCACCCATGCCACCACCCATGCCACCACCCATGCCACCGCCCATTCCACCACCCAAGCCACCCATGCCACCCATTCCACCGCCCATGCCTCCCATTTGCGTGATTGGAACAACCAAGTCACCCACGGGGTAAACACGTACAACGTTGGCAGATGTCTTCTTGCTGGTGATTCGCATGACTTCGTCTTCGATGACATAA
>JANMHA010000475.1:0-29532 GCA_031374925.1 Pirellula sp.
TTCCAAAGGCAAAAGTTCCATCGTAGGTAAACTGGAACTTGATTCGGTTTGCACCGTCGCTCAACTCCATAATGCTCTTGTCAGGGATCACGACTCCCGGCTGAAAGTAGATCGACGTACTAACCGAACCGCGATCGTAACGCGGCTTTGGAATTGCATTTCCAAATTGATTGAACTGCAATGCATCCGACTTGCGAATTTCGACTTGATAGTCCCCACCCGTACCACCAAATCCGATATTGGTAAATGTCCTGGCGGAACCAATGGCCGTGACTTGCTCACCACGCGAACGTAATCCGATGATGACGTCATCGACGTAAGCGTAACCCGTATCGCCAGATCCTGCTGGGTTGATACCCTGGGTGTCGTATTTGAACACCAGCGTTCCAACTTCTCCCTCGAATTGACGCAAATCTACTCGAGCTTGCTCCCATTGCCCCTTGGTCCGTGCAAGCGTAATCGAGGCTGCATTGGGAACACTACTTGCGATCAATACGTCCGGCCTACCAGCGATGCGATAAAAAGCATCGAACCTTTCGTTGTTGTCGTGCGGATTGAAGTCGTAGGTAAAGTAAAGGCCTGTTCCCGTTTCGCTGCTTAAATCGATTGGATTCGAAACGATCTCGCCAACGGCTCCTGCCGCCATCGAGTTGCCACCATTCGTCTGGAATGCAAGGGCGTTGAATCCTTGGTGATTTCGGTCCGATCCGACGTTACGGAAGTTCCACAAATTCTGTCCCGTACCGACGGAGGTAGGATCGAAAAGTACGTTGAGCGTGGCCGTTGGGTTGTTGTTGTCAAAGGACTCGTTCGCAATAGGAAGATACGTATCCAATGGCGAGTATCTCGGTGTCCAAATGCCTAGATAAAAATCATCCATCAAAACACCCGCATTGGCGTTCATCGGAGGGGTTGCTCCGGCCGCAGGCAGATAGTCGAAACCGATGAAGTACTGCGTGCCTGCATTTCCCAAAAAGGCACTCACGTCGAGCACCAATTGTTGCCAGGATGGCGAGTAACCGACAGTCGTGGACTGACGAACGACACTCGTGGTTGGGGTAAGGACCTCAAATAACGATATTCGCAATCGATCCCCACCCGCCCCTGGGCCAAACGGGAATTGGTAGTTCATCGAAAATCGTGCTGGGTCGCCCCGTTCCCATGTGGTTGGGAAGGCAAAATTATTCGAAACCAACTGAAGCGGATTCGCTTGTGCCGTCGCCTTTCCAGGATCTCCTATCCGGAATCCAAATGCAGTTGTACCTCCATGTCCTCCTTCCAATGTATTGAAGGACCTCCAAAGATAATTGGTGTCTGTGAGATACGTGTTCGTGGCTAAGACCGTGTTGATGAAGGGAGCGGCAGCGGGTGTCTTGATCGGACGGTACGGCAATGCCTCCATACTGTCGTCGAAGAGAACCGTGTTCCGCGATAGAACGGTTGGTTGTGATGTAGGCCCGCCAATCCCTAAATCATAATTACCTCTCGGCAGCGCAACGGTTCCGATAAACGGATCCTTGGCACCTACCGAACCTCGGGAAAGATCCGACAGATCGGAGCCTCGAAGCGGTCCTGGACGGTCGTCCACGATGGCGCTGTCCCCACCGATATAAAGACCTTGCGACGAAAACAAGTAAGCCGTTGTGTCTGGGCGATTGAGTCCGTCCGCATAATCAACATCAATCGAAATCGGATAAAGCGTATTGGCACCTGCTGCGATAAGATCGTCGTCACCCAAAGTGAACTGCATGACGTTGGCAGCGCCCGCAACCAAAAGTCCTGCCACACTTATTGCGCCCCGATCGGTCAGATGAAGCGAGCCGAGCTGCGTAATGTTATCGTTCGTACCGTCATACATGCCAGTGCTGGCCTCGCCGGTGAGCGGCGAATGGTATGGCAGACCTGTAGCATGCACGCCGTTGGTTGCGTAACGAATGTTCGCAAACTGCACCGTCGATCCGGAGAATTCCTGGGCATCTCGCAATCGAATTTGCACATCGTAGGAACCGCTCGTGAGACCCGCCCCCGAATTCTCGATATTGGTGCTCTTGCTTCGCACTCGGAAAAAGAAAGTGCTTTGAGCACCCGTCACACCTGGCAACAGAATTCGCAGGCCTGCGTCGCGAGGATTGGTAGTGTAATCATCCTTGAGCAACCCAGACACATTCCGACGTGCAACTGCATTGGCTCGCCGAAGTAACGGATTGGCATTGTTCACATCGATCAACGGCGTTGTGAAAATCGTATCCGCTCCGCTTTGCTCGTCCGTACTATCGTCACTTCGCGCCAGCAAGTCTCCGTTGGCATTCAAGACCTCGATGACTGTGTCCAAAGAGAATCGCGTATTGTCGACGTCAAACCAAACCTGAGTTCCAGCAGTACCGACAAAGCTATAAACGTCTTGATCATTCGCGTCGCTCAAAACGCCATGGATCACAAAACCGAGAGGCAAGTTTTCGTCGGTGGAGGATTCGTTCTTGGCCAAAGTGCCGAGGAATTGTGCCGTCACTGCATAATCGTTCGTTCCGGGCGCGACCGTATCGACACGCTCTATTTCCATAATTGTCAAGACGTTGCGATCGTTGCTAAACGTATCGAACAGAGTGCTGCGCCAATCGCCTGGGCGTGGCACAGACGCAATGCCATCGTTGTTTGTGTCTGTCTGTGGACGACCGTCAGGCTGCGTGCCCGCCCCAACAGCGTCGTCTCGCAAGCTGGTCAAAACGACTGGGAAGCCGGGTTGTCCAAGAATCTGAACCGTTCCGCCGACACGATCCGGAACGCTACTATAGACGCCTGTGGCTGTGATGCCGGTACCGCGTTCCTTGTCAAAATTCGAACCCTGCCCCTCAAACTTGACAACCAATGATTCGTTGATCGCACTTTGCAGACGCAGCCCACCGCTGTGCTCTAAATTCGACACGGTGATGGAGTCAAACAACACGTGAACAATATCGGTGTCGTCCCAAACGCTTTCGGTGGTAAGAATGTTTCGCTGAAGATCGCGGACAGACAAAACGGTCTCGTCTCGATTGTTCGTGCTGTAATCACCCCGAATTTCTAGGCCGTTGATGCCGTTATTGAATAGTCGATTCTCACGGAAAAGCGGACCGCGATTGGTATCGAGCGTCAAGTCTCGGTCGATTGCCCCCGATTGTCTTCCCGAATCGCCACGCAATTCTGCGTCCATCGCATTGGCATCGATCGTGATTGCGCTACCCGCGTTGTTCTGGAATACGTTGTCCAGAACAATTGGCTGAGTGCCTCTCACAAACAAAGTCGAACCACGGCTCAAATTGTTACCGAGCGGGTAGTTTTCATTGGCCGGACGTCCCAATCGATCGATGGGGCCTTGACCGCCGATTCCGTTCGCATTGTTTTCGAACAACGTGTGTGCAATTCGCCCATCGGCTTGTTGTAATTCAATCGGGCTAAACGATTTGAACGTACCTTCGATACGCGACGAACCACCGGCATAGGCAAACACCGCATGATCCAATTGCAGCGTTGAACCAGGCGATGCATAAATACCGCTCCAGTCGCGAGGCTGCGCGTCGCGAGCTGCGTTGAGGCCGTTATTGTTCGTGTCAAACGTCCCACCGATACCGAACCTGTCGTCCTGCTTGCTGGTAAAGACGACGCGTCCGCCATCCAATCCCTCAGCTAAAAGTTGCGCGCTGTGGCCAATTTCAATGCGGGCGCCCTCGAGTTTGATAATCGTACCCGGATCAATCGCTAAAGAAGCATCCAAGCGCGGGCGGATGTTTCCAAATGACTCGACCGATAGCGTACCTGTCAGATTGGAGCCGTTATCTAGGTAGGTCGTTGCGCTCGGGTCATTGATCTGTGCAATCAATCGGAACGTGCCTGCGCCCGTCGAAGAACTTCGATAAATACGGCGAGCTGCATAACCTAGTTGCAGGGCTGGGAGAACGGATAAGTTGACAGACCGACTGGTTGGGCTGGTTGTGATCGCCGACGTCGGTGCTGAAGCCAAGCTTTCCCCGCCACCCTCGTCCACCATGACAACACGATAGGTATAGTTTCCACCAGCAATCAACGTTCCACCTAGTGCAAGCTGAGAAAGAACGCCGCTTACATCGGGACGATCACGCAACAAGGTTGCGTCGTTATCATTGGTGTCTGTGAGAATCGCGCCCAGATCTTCGTAGGCTGTTGAAATTCCATCGAGTTCCGCGATCAACCGATAGGGGCCCGATCCTGTCCCAAAACTTCGATACAGTCGTCGAGTCACAAACTCTCCGTTAACGCTTGGCAAACCGGTCATGCTGACGGCGGTTTGGCCAGGTCCCACGGTGACGTTTTGCGTCGCGTTGCTGGGAGGAGTTTCGTAACCATACTTGTCGACATACGTGAACTTGTAATTGTAAATCCCAGGCGTTAACGTGCCGCCAGTCCTGCCTCGCAACGAAACAAGATTGGATGGCAGGTTGGTTTGGTCCAAGAGACTAGCCCCAGGTACGCCCTGGATAAGCACGTTTTCAGAAAGAACGTGAACCACGTCGTTATCGTCAAACCTACCCGGCACGGTCAATTGCTTTAGTTCGCCTCCGGCGGGCGTACTTACTCGAATGAACATGCCGTTGATTGAGTTGTTGACCAAAACGTTGTCGTGGATTTCAGGCCCGACACGGTTATAATCCGGTGTAAAACTGCCTTTGCGCTGGTATTTGGGCTCGCTGAAAAGCGTTTCTTCAAAGCTGTCCGGGGTCGCGCTGATCGCGGCGTCCGATCCGAATGTTACCTTATTGAAGGAGATTGTTGGACGCATGTCCGCAATCTGGATGGAATTGACCGTCTGCTGAATGGTGTCAACCACCACCGCGCTCGATCCGCCATACCGAATGTCTGCATGATTTACGTATTGTCGGAAGATACCTTCATCTTCCAAATCAAACCGCCCGGCCGAAAGATCCAAATCGCGTTTGAAGACCAATCCACCCCAGTTCCCAGCTGTCGGCGTGGTCTGAGGAGCGTAGTTGTCCAAACCTATCGTTTGATCCAACCATGAAGTGAAGAAAACGCTACCGGAAGCCGTCGTTCCATCGCTGAGCTTCTTAGCGTTGCCAGCCGAGTCTAAGAGAATGGGGGCTCCCAAAACTTGCAGCGCACCACCGCTTCGATCTACGCCGAGAGTCGAACTGCCTACCCCAATTCGAGCTCGGTTCAGCTTGAACACTGTCCCCGCATCGATCATCACCGTCACGCCTTTGGGTACGTCCATCGTGGCGCCATCGGACAAGATGCTGCCTGATAGCAGACCGAAGCCGACTTCATACGCGAAATTATCCGCAACGGTTTCCAGTTTTTGGTCTGCTCCGCCATTGCCAACAATTCGAACGATGTCACCTGGGACGGTCGAACCAAAAGCATTCGCGACACCCGTGGCCGAAATGTTGTTGAAAGGATGAGCCAGCGAACCGTCTGCGTTTGGACCAGCAGACTTGTCAACGAAGATCGTCTTGCCCGCCAAATCGATCACCGTCAGGCCTGGCGAAAGCTGAATGAACCGCTCGCCACGCAAAGTTAAGCGAGCTCCGTTAGGAATAGCCGTAACCCCAGTATCCACCGTTCGGCTGTTGACTGCATTGGCTAGAGCAAGCGCCAAATCGCCTGGTGTACTGGCCAAAGTGTAGAAAATACGAGTATTGCCGATACCGACATTGGTATCGCTGCTGAATTCAAACCTTCGATCAACACCGTTGCCACCGCGAATCGTAACAATGGCCCCTTCAAGATCACTGGAACCACCCGCATTGAATCGCATGGCTCGATCAAGAGGTCGCGTTTGGAACCAGAAGTTGTTAACACCTCCGCTGGTACCATTGGAATCGCCATCAAGTGCTTCCGAACTATCACCACCTGGAGTTGAAATGTCTTGAATCGAGTCAACGCTGTCGGTTTGCGCTCGAAACGTCAATCGCAGATCATACTTACCTTGTGTCCGACCACCGGTGCCGGTGTTTGGAATCGTCGCATCGTACTGATCATTTCCAGAAGCAGAAACACCGATGTAATAAACACCAGACGACAGACTCTGCCTAATCAAAGAGTCTTTGCTGAAGTAATTATCGTTTTGGGAAATCAGCTGCAATTCGCCACCTTTAAGGGTGATCGGCGAATAAGTTATGTCGCGATTTCCAACTTTGGTCGCAGGGTCGCCACCTAAGAGTTTCACTTTCACGATGGAGCGTGCAGCCGGATCGTTGTCCAGCGCTGCAACCAGCTCGGCAAGCGTCGTTTCCGAACCAGTCGTCGAGTTCAAATCGACCGAAATGGCATTCGGAAACACATTGACGATCGGCGTCGCACCCGCACCGCGATTGCTACGCGTTACAAAGACTTGTAGGTTGTTGCCTAGCTTTCCTGGCGCGACGGCCGTAAATTGCAGTTGCACCCCTTGGCCTAAACCAAGATTCGAAGAGGTCGTTGCTTGAATTTCTCGATACAAAGCCAAACGCGTATCGAGCGTGCTGCTGTTCGCTTGTCGCTCGGCTAACGTCTCCGCTACCAAAACTCCTTCTCGCGATTGACCGTTTGCACCAAAATCGACATCAAACCGATACAAGTCGATATCGCTTCCTTCTGTTCGGTGCAAATATTTGCCATGAATAATATCCTGATTGCCCGGGAAGACCGGTTCGAAATTGCGATCGGTGGTGGTCGGGAAGTTGAGGAAGCCGGCATCGAGATTGAGTAGTTCGGATGGATCTAAATTAGCAGCACGCGACAACCCAAGCATAAACCCAATACTGGTGGCGGCAGACCGAGTCAAATTCTCGCCGTAGTTATCATTCCACACGTTGTTCGCGGAAAATACTGCCAAGCTGTTTTGATAGGTCGGATCAATTCGAACACCCCAAGCCCCAACGCGTTCGACTCGCAACTGACCCGAAGCAAGGGCGTTGGTCGTACCAAGAGCCATCGTCAAACCGGTATTGGCGGTTTCAACAAACTGGACGCCCAGCTGATTCGACCACAAAGCAAAGGCCTCACGAATTCTTGCCTTTTGTTTTTCCGTGATCGCATTCGAAACTGGCACTCCAGCATCGGTACCGTATATCGATTGGAAGTTGTAATAGATCGTGCGAATACCTGGGAAATTGTCTCCGCCAAATGCTGGGTTGATATGGTTCTCAAAGGTTTCTCCCACAATGCGCTGGGCCGGATCATTCGAAGCCCCAATGAAATCCAATACGTTGACCTCTGGATCTATGGCGGAACTAAGCAATAAACTCGTCTGGGCGACGCTTGCCGAACCGATAGTACCCAAATTGGTAGCGGTATCAAAGGTGCTACCAAGCCCGTACAAAGTGATGGGAGAGTAGTTGATAGGTCGATTACCAATAACTTGATTTCCGTCGCTGCCAGGCTCCAAAATCGTCTTGATCAAAGCGGACGACGCAGGATCTGTTTCCAACGCGACAATGACTTGATTGACGGTCGTTACGGTGTTAGGCGAGGTGGCTGTAGCGCTGCCAATATTCACCGTAATCGCGTTTCCGTTTACAGTCACGGTCGGGTTCGGCGATGGAGGGCCACTGACAAACGAAACCGTTACGCCGGTTCCGGATTCCCCCAAAGCCTTCGACGTAAAACGAACTTTTGCTCTGCCGTTCGTATTCAAATCCGAAATGGCTGTCGCTGCGGCTTCTGTTCGGACCGGCGACATTGGAGCTGTTTCCCGCGTGCCGATTCGCAATCGGAAAGTACTCGATGGCAAGAATGGCCCAGGCAGCGAATCAATGTCCGTATCAAAACGCAGGGTTGCGGTATTCGCAGACGCATTGTAGGAAACCGTCGCGGGAAAGAACGCGGGCAGATCGTCCGTGTTGCGAACGGTATCCGCGGTGTAAATCAATTGGTAGAAGGAAGGGCTCTCAACACTGCGGGCTGTAGGCTTTCCATCTGCTCCGTTTTCAACCAGAAGCTTATCGTTATCAAAGTAAACGACGATCGTGTTGCGCTGCTGTTCGATAGAACCGTCCGCTAGCCTCACCACGGGTTGCGGCACCACCGCTGTCACTTTGGAGCCCAAGTCCAAACGGAAGTCGATTGTGTCTTGACGTGTGTTTGCATTCGAAGGAATAAAGAGCTGGCCATTCGTATTGCGAAGACCGCGAATACCTCTTCCAGCATCGTCAAAGCCGAAAACCTCCAAACGATACACATCGTCAGGCAAATTCTCCGCAAAACGCAATGTAACTTCATTCTCATTGGGCCTGTCTCCAATGACGACCGCACCTGGCTGAATAATCACATCGTTGTTTGACTTCAATCGGATCGGACTGTAACTAGCGGGATCAACACCGCCCAGTTTTGCCGAGGCCAAACCACCATTAATTTTTGCAGAAAGCCGCGGAGACACCACAGCCGAAGCATTGATCAAATCGACAAATCGCTGCGCGGTAACCAACCCGCTAGGATTCGAGTTCAACGTGATGGTGACGTTGACGCCGCTGACTGCAAACGTCGGGTCGCCGGTAGGCCCCAGGTCACTTCGCAAGACATTGATCGTCAACTGGTCGGCTGCATTGCGACTCGAAAGCAGTAGATCTACCCTGCCGTTCGAACCAAAATCCGAGGATATGCTCGGTAAAGCAAATGACCCGTCAAGCCCTGCCCGCGTCACGCGAATGCCACCGACAGTCGCCGCATCGATCACTTGAGAATCGTCAAAGCGGAAGGTCAACTCGCGCGGCGCGATGTTGCGAATGACTCCGTTCTCGATCAAATCGCTATTGTTGGGCTGGACACCGATCAACTGCGGACCGGCCGCAAGCAACTGACGGGGTTCCAAGGACTCAAGCAGATAACGACGAAGCGTCCCGCGTTTTTTCCCGCTGGATGCCTTGGCATTTTTAGGTGTATTGGTATTGATAGCAGAACTCGTGTTGCGAAGCCGGCGGATGGTCATCACCAACCCTCAGTGCAAAAGTAGCCAGGAACCCCTCGCGACGAACAAATCTCGCAAGGATGTGAAAAATTGCGTCTCGAACCCAAATTCGTTAACGGAAGACAAAGCGACCTTAACTGCGATGAGTTCAAAAGAACACTCGTTTTCGAGTATAATTGGGTAGGATATGGATGCAAACTTGTGTTGCCCCCCTTCGCGAATCGATACATCCAAAACGGCTCGAAACCACCCTAAAGAATGGGTCGCACCGCGTTCTTCGCGATTGGAAAAGCATCTTATTTTACTAAAACCACGCACCTACTACCGTCATCAGCCTCAGAACAGGACGGTTTTGCGGCCTTTGACGTCCTTTTGGATACAAAAACCCCCGAAAGGTTCCGAACCCGATGGAAGGAAATTCAACTCTTGAAGAATTCGGGAAAAATTTAGCTTGTTTCCGTTTTGTGGTCCTTTATCACCAACTTCCAGCCGAATCAGGGCGCAGTTCCCACTGGGACTTGATGCTCCAACAGCCCCTAGCATGGGGTGATGAGTTGTTGACTTTTGGAGTTTCGGTGCCGCCAGAGGATTGGGGACCGCCGACCTCGGTCCAGCATTTGCCCAACCACCGGCCTCTCTACCTAGATTACGAAGGCCCGATCTCTGACAATCGTGGCAGCGTAACCCGCGTTCTCGAGGGAGACATTCAATGGCTGGTGAAAACAACCGACATGTTGACGTTGGAATTTCAGCCCGCACGGATTCCGTCAGACAACAATGCTTTTCTTGTGCGACGTGTCCTAAGAATCAGGAAAAACCCTGGTAAAGCTAATCAGAACGAGTGGGAAATGGAATTGCAGTCAACGGACAAACCGTGGGATTGTGATTCTCCTGCTGAATTTGACGCCGAATCGGTTCGGCGGGAGCCTGACCCGCCTCATCCTCCCAGAAATTGAATTCGCCTTGATTACGAGAACATTTGGAAATTCCCGACCGCTTCAAAGGCGTTCTCGTAGTGGCGGAAGGCGGGCCTTCCGGGTTTCCTGCCGACAACGACTTCAATCACATCGGCTCTTCCCGCGGATTCCAGCAATCGATGGCGTTTCATGTAAGTCATCGCAGTTTTTGATATCTTTTCTTGTTTGGCAGAGTCTACAGCGTCGCTCGGACCTCCGCTGTTTTCGCGACACTCTGCCCAAGTCTTGACTTCTACAAAAACAACAATGCTGCGCTGCCAGACCGCAATGACATCGATTTCGCCAGACTTAAGGCGATATGATCTTTCTAATACGATATACCCTTGGCGCTCAAGGAAGATAGCAGAGACTCGTTCCCCGTACGCTCCAATAGATTCGTTCCTTTTTCGAAGTGGGTAAGAAAGCGTCAATCGCCATCGCGTCCATCTGGCCAAGATGGCACTTATCGTTTCTTGATACGAAATCTTGACTATCGGCCAACTCGACGCTGGTTTCAACAGAGCAAGCGCGTCAGAAATCGGCTTTCGAATCTTGATCGCCATCTTCGTCCAAATCCTTGTAATTCACTGGTGAGATCGCTTTTTTAAGCGTCTTGACCATGACGTCCACCGGCGGCTCCAAGCCGGTGAACAACCGGTACTGATAGGCCGCTTGTCGAACGAACATCTGCAAGCCAGAAATCACGGGACAGCCTGTGGCTCTGGCACCCTTGAGGAACAGTGTCTGCTCCGGATTATAGACGGTATCAAACACCAAAGTGCCCCCCTTGAGTTTGTTCGTCTGGAACGGAGTCTCGTCCATCTCGGGAAACATGCCCACGGGCGTCCCATTGATTAGAATCCTTGGCTCAATTGTGTGCCTATCTTCCCAGTCAATCCATCGACAGTTTAAGTGCTTCGCCAACGCCTCGGACGCAACTCGGTTGCGACTGGTTACCGTGATGGAAGCCCGTCGCTGAGCGAGACCATAACCTATGGCTCGCGATACCCCACCTGCACCCAAAATCAAAACGGATTCTTTTTCAAAGGGCTCTTGACTACCAGTCCATTTCGCCATGGCTTCGGTCAGGCAATCCATGGCCGCTCGATAGTCGGTGTTGTATCCAACCAACTCCTTGTCCTCGTTACTGGCAAAAACCACGGTATTGCAAGCCCCGATTCCTTGGGCGGCCGATTCCGCTTGGTCCAACAGGGGCAAAATGGTTTGTTTGTGCGGTATCGTAACACTCAATCCGCCAATCCTCTCTTCCTTGCACCATTCCAAAAACAATTCCAGTTCCTCGGGTGCAACGCGAAATGGCACGTATCGGAAGTTCAAATTGTTTGCAAAAAAGGAGGCATTGTGGATGAGCGGACTATACGAGTGGGCGACAGGATCGGCGACCACGCCATAAAGCATCGTTTCCGAATCGATCGTGTCGGCGCGATAGATATTTTTCATTTGGTCGAAACTAAGCTGGCCTGGCGCAACTTTTCGTTCGGTATTAAACACACAAAACGTGAACGGCGCGCCGTATCGGGTAGCCAAAATGCGGCTCGGCGTCCCGTAATCACCCATGCTAATGCCAATGGTCGGCACCGCTGCCGACTGCATCAAACGCATCATGCGAATCGTATCGCTAAACGAATTCGCTTGAACCGCGATTTTGACGATGTCCGCATCGAGTTTCGCCAATCCAGCGTGCAGCGATTCTAAGTTCCCAGGTGTCCCTTCAAAATTATGAAGACTAACAATGCGTTTTGTCTTGCCATACCTTGGGATCTTGGCTGCGATGTCCTCTTCCAAATCCACATACTCAACGCCCATCGCGATCGCCGACCGCAATAGCATCAAACGCTCTTCTTCTGTCCGTTCCCAACGCCCTCCGTCCTCCTTGCGTCGACAGGTGAAGACGACCGCGGTCGGACGATTTTTTAACAACCTCACCAAGTCAATGCTGCGTCCGATATAGTCCAAACGAAGCTCGACCAGCTTTGCCCCTGCCTCCGCAACCTGAAGATGTTCCGCAGTCGTGTGTTTGTGTCGAGTTCTTGCAATCGTGACGCACAGCATATCAAACGGACAAATCTACGAGGAAAGGAATGGTTTTATTGGGACCTGCGGTCTCGTATTGCATTGGTGAGATCACATCCACGAATTCAACTCGGCGCCAAGCATTCATGCAATCAATGAGGCCGGAGTGCCGGTCCAACTCAGAAACCTCTCAAGCAATTTCGGCCCAGGCTCCGTTAAGAAACTCTCAGGATGAAACTGCCAGCCCTCAATCGCATGCTCTTTATGACGGACTCCCATGATAATCCGATTTCCATTTTGATCGTGAACCCAAGCGGAAACCTGCAAACAATTCGGCAAGCTTTCCGGTAAAATAACTAGAGAGTGGTAGCGAGTCGCAATAAACGGATTCTCGATTCCCTCAAACATTCCCAGGTTGTCATGGAAAATTCGATCGGTCTTGCCGTGCATTAGCTGTTTTGCACGAACGATTTCTCCGCCAAAAGCTTGACCTATCGATTGGTGCCCCAAACAAACGCCCAAAATTGGGAATTCCCCTTGCAACTGTTCAATCAGCGGAACGCAAATCCCAGCTTCCTTTGGGGTACAAGGGCCAGGCGATAGAATAATTCGGTCCGGTTGCATCGCCCGAATCTCGTCGATTGACAATTCATCATTTCGGTAGATTCTGACGTCAAGTGTTGCGTCGATCTCCCCAAGCCTTTGAACCAGGTTGTAAGTGAAGGAATCGTAGTTGTCGATCAAAAGAATCATTGGATGTAGGGCAAGTTACTTTTTGTGGTCATTTGCTCTAGCCGGGCGTCGTGCATCGGAAGCCAGCGGTAAGGCGAGCGGCAGATTGGAGTATCCCAACCCGAAGTGTAAGCGAGGGACAATTTCGCGGGTCCCTAACTTACGTTTCGGGTTGTGATTGGTAGCTTTTGCATCGCAGCTCACCGAATATGATACGTTGGATAAGAAATCCTGTCCAATTAGACGTTGGGGTTGAGAATCGCGGAGCTTGTCGATAAGTTGCTTGCCTTTGAATTTGCTAAGAATTCGGCAAGACTTCTCTCACCATTCGATAATTTAATGCACGCATACCGTACACACCATTGTGCACAACTCCGAAAGGACGCAGTGGGTCAAAACGTTCGCTTGTCCGGATGGGTCTATCGAAAGAGAGACTTCGGGAACCTTTTGTTCATCGATTTGCGAGACCATTATGGTGTTTCGCAAATCGTCGTCGAACGCGATAGCGCTGCGTTTCCCTTGGCCGAATCCCTTCGCAGCGAGTCCGTCATTCGTGTCGATGGCAAAGTCAACGCTCGCGGTGACGATTCGATCAATCCGAATTTGATCACCGGCGAGATCGAGGTCCGTGCCACTTCGATCGAACTCCTCTCCGAGGCTGCCGATTTGCCTTTGCCCGTGTTCGGAAACGCCGAATATCCTGAAGAAATCCGACTGCGAAATCGATTCCTCGATCTTCGGCGAGAAAAACTCCACGCCAATATCGTCCTGAGAAGCAATGTTATCGCCAGCTTGCGTCGCCGTATGATCGACCAAGGTTTCACGGAATTCCAAACCCCCATTCTGACAGCCTCAAGTCCTGAGGGAGCCCGCGATTTCCTTGTACCGTCTCGGATTCATCCCGGCAAGTTTTATGCGTTGCCACAAGCGCCGCAAATGTTCAAGCAGCTGCTGATGGTGGCGGGGTTCGACCGTTATTTCCAAATTGCGCCCTGCTTCCGAGACGAGGATGCTCGCGCCGATCGATCCCCGGGCGAATTCTATCAACTCGACTTTGAAATGAGCTTCGTCACGCAGGACGACGTTTTTGCTGCGATCGAACCCGTTTTGTACGGGGTTTTTGATGAATTTTCTGGAGATCGTGCGGTGACCAAGCCACCGTTCCCGCGAATTGCTTACAAAGATTCCATGCTGAAATACGGCAACGACAAGCCCGATTTACGCAACCCAATTGAAATCTCGGACGTCACCGAAGTTTTTCGCGGTGGCGGCTTCGCGGTTTTCGCAAAGGCCATCGAGGGTGGTTCGGTCGTGCGTGCCATACCTGCTCCCGGAGCAGGTGTTCGAGCCCGCAGCTTCTTCGATGGGACCAATCAATGGGCCAAAGACGAAGGCTTTGCAGGGCTTGGCTACATCAATTTCAAGGGTGGCGAAGGAGGTGGCGGCATCGCTAAAAACCTCGGACCGGAACGGGTCGGGCAACTCGTCAAGCAAATGGGGCTTGGCCCAGATGACGGAGTGTTCTTTTCGTGTGGTAAACCCTCCGAAGCCGCAAAGCTGGCTGGATTAGCCAGAACACGCGTCGGACAGGAACTCGATCTGATCGAAAAGAACACCTTCAAATTCTGCTGGATAGTCGACTTCCCGATGTACGAATTCGATGAAGTCGAACAGAAAGTCAACTTCAGCCACAACCCGTTCTCGATGCCCCAAGGGGAGATGGACGCGCTGATGAACATGAATCCGCTCGACATCTTGGCATACCAATACGACATCGTATGCAATGGTATCGAGCTCTCATCGGGCGCGATTCGAAACCACAAGCCGGAGATCATGTACAAAGCCTTTGAGCTGGCCGGCTACAGTCAAAGTTTGGTTGATGAGAAATTTCGGGGAATGATCAATGCCTTCAAATTTGGGGCACCACCACACGGCGGCTCGGCACCAGGTGTGGACCGAATCGTAATGTTGCTCGCCGACGAACCCAACATCCGCGAAGTGATCTTGTTCCCAATGAATCAAAAGGCCGAGGACTTAATGATGGGCGCACCCTCGGAAGTATCCGCCAAACAGCTGCGTGAACTAGGGATCAAGTTTATTGGCGATGGCCCAAAAGCATAGATTTGGAGCGAGGAAATTCATTTCCGCTTTTAGATCACTCCGTTGAGCACGAGCACCATTCCATCGAGCGCGTGCACGATTGCTCCATCGAGCGCGAGCACGATTGCAAGCAAAACGTGATGGTGTACGCCCAGAAGTGTCCTAATAACACGCTAAATGTTTAAACTGCACCACAATCCGGTAGCCATTCCGCGCTGAAATTTAGCTTAGAATGGACCACTCGAAATTCATCGACTTCCAACTATCCATCCAAGGTCTTGACCAATGATAAAGCGCTTGCTTTCCAATTTGCTCACGTGGTTATGCATCGTGCCATCTGTTCTCTCCCTGAATCTATGTGCTGAAATCGCGATTGCCCAGGAGACCTCAACCAAGCCACTTTCGTCCGGCATCGAGCTTGAGAACTTCGACAAGTCGGTATCGCCGGACGAAGATTTTTTTCGATACGTAAACGGCCAATGGCTGGCAAAGACGAAAATTCCTGACGATCAATCCAACTACGGTGCATTTACGGCCTTGGATATCGAAACCAAAGAAGCCATTAAGAAAATTATCGAAGAGGCGAGCACTCAAAAAAGTGCTTCTCCTATCGCCAGACAGGTAGGAGACTTCTACCGTTCGTACACCGATATCGCGCAACGCAACCAGGCCGGCCTCCAACCGATCCAAGGCATGCTTAGCCAGATCCAAGCCGTCGAAAACAAAGACCGACTCATCCAACTTGCTGGCAAACTTTCTAAGCGAGGCATTTCTACATTCTATGGTTTCTATATCGAACCGGATGCGAAACGTTCGGATCAATACGCCATTTACGTCCAACAAGGTGGTACGACGTTGCCTGATCGCGACTACTACTTAGAAGATATCGAGCGCTACCAAGCAATACTGGCGGCATACACCGAGTTCGTGGAGAAGATGCTCGTTCAACTCGAATGGCCAAATCCCGCCGAGTTTGCTCGCAAGATCATCGAACTTGAACGGTCCTTCGCGCAATCGCAATGGACCAAAGTCGAACTGCGGGACCCCGTCAAAGGCTACAACAAAATGCCCGCCTCGGAACTGGCTTCTGGCTATCCCAATCTGCGTTGGTCCGACTACGCAACTGCTGCGGGCCTGCCGAGTGGACTAGATGTCATCGTCGGTCAGCCTAGTTTCATGACCGCCGCGTCGAACACGATAAACGAAAGCGATGTAGAAACTCTCAAAGCCTATCTAGCGTTTCAAATGCTAGACACGTACGCACCCCTTTTGAGTGAGTCGCTTGAGAAGATGCATTTCGACTTTCACAAAACCACCCTGAGTGGCGTCACAGAACAAGAGCCATTATGGAGAAGAGGTGTTGATGCCTGCAATGGACAACTTGGTATGCCGGTAGGGCAACTCTATGTCGAAAAGTACTTTTCCCCGAAGTCGAAGGAGAAAATGAACATCCTAGTCAAAAACCTTATGGTTGCTTTCGAGAAACGAATCGATCAACTGGAATGGATGGGGAACGGGACAAAGAAACAGGCTAGGGAAAAACTCTCGCAATTCACCCCGAAAATCGGATACCCGGATGTTTGGAAAGACTACTCATCCGTAAAGATCGTGCCGGACAATGTCATCGCAAATATGGGTGAGATATCCGAATTCGAAAGCACCTACCAAATCAATAAACTGGGCAAGCCGATCAACCGCAACGAATGGTTCATGCCGCCGCAAACCGTTAACGCTTACTACAATCCTTTGATGAATGAGATCGTGTTCCCGGCGGCCATTCTGCAGCCTCCTTTCTTCAATCTCGATGCGGATGACGCGGTGAATTACGGAGGCATAGGAGCCGTAATCGGACACGAAATCAGCCACGGCTTTGACGATAGTGGCCGCAAGTACGATGGCAAAGGAAACCTTAGAAACTGGTGGACAACTTCGGACCAAGAAGAGTTTGAAGCAAGATCTACGAAACTGGTGAAACAGTATGATGGGTATAGACCGTTCCCGAACGATAGCGTCAATGGCAAGTTCACGCTCGGTGAAAACATTGGCGATCTTGGGGGCATGAGCGTAGCGTACACCGCCTACCAACTTTCCCTGAATGGCAGGGACGCTCCTGTCATGGACGGTTTTTCTGGCGACCAGAGGTTCTTTATCGGCTGGGCTCAGGTCTGGCGCCGCAAGTATCGCGATGAAGAGCTCAAGAAGCGATTGCTCACCGACCCTCACTCCCCTAGCCAATACCGATGCAACGGAATCGTGTCCAACTTGGACCCGTTTCACGCCGCGTTCAAAATCAAACCGGACTCCAAGATGTTCATCGGCCCTGAAAAACGCGTCCGAATTTGGTAGATGACGTCTCAGGCCAATCGAGAAGCAAACACCGAAAGTAAAATCATGAAAAATCGTTCGCACTTGACCGTTGTCGTAGCATTTTTCTTTTTGCTAAACCTCACACCGAACGCCCAATCGGATGACGTGACTCGGTTGTCAAAACAGCTTGAGCCGTGGCTCCAGCTTCTTTCTGGGCAGATGGAACAATTCACTTTGGACGGAACTGGCAATCCAATGATCGAAGGGAATCCTCAACCGATTCAATTCAAACTGGTGAAGTTCGATGAGGAGTCCTTCGATCTGGAATTGGAACACGCGGACTATGCGGTCCAATTGCGTCGTCGCCCGGGTGGGATGGCTTTTTGTGTTCCAAAACACAAGATCGTTTACCTTGGGATTGGCAGCATCGATGCGGAAGATCACCTCAAGCCAAAAGGAATCCTAACTCGACTGGTGAGTGCCGGAACAGCCGTGCGGTTTGGAACACAGTTGTTAGCCAGCTCCAACGCCGACGATTTGGCTGGAACGTTATTGTCTCTGGCAAACCTACAATATTCAAAAGACAAACAAGCTTGGCTGATCGACAACGCGCAAATCCGATTTGATCCGGACGGACAACAAATTCATGCAGAGATCGATGACGCGAAAATTCACGTCCGATTGGTGAAATCAGTCGAGGCGCCCAAGGCCTTCGATTCATTCTCTGGCATGGCTGTTCATAATCTGCAACGGGCAGAACTTGAAAAGCAACTCGCACGAGGCGTTCGGCGAGCATTGGAAGTGTTGGCACCCTCGGCCTTGCTGACTTCGCCAACCAAGCGTGCCAAAAAAATAGAACATGGCGAGTTGCGATGGATCGATGGTCAGCGTGTTGCATTGCTTCAGGGTTCGCCTGAAGAAATCGGTTACGCCCATGGCAAACTTCTTAAACAGGAGGCCGTCCGATGTATCGATTCGGTCATGTACGCTTTCGGTACAGCTCAGACGATCGTGACTGGGAGGTGGTTTCGCGAAGACCTAGAGACCGCTTATGCAAAATTAGCTCCGCATATTCCTGAGCGACACAAAGCGGAAACAAGAGCCCTAGCAGCGAGTTTGGAACTGAATCCTGATTTGATTGAGGCCCTCAATGTTTTCCCGGAAATGTTTCACTGCTCAGGCTTTGCTCTGTTCGGCAAAGCGACCGAAGGTGGCAAGCTGTATCACGGCCGAGTACTCGACTACATGACAACGATTGGCTTGCAAGATGCCGCCACTACCTTCATCGTCGCTCCCAACGGGATGATCCCATTCGCCAACGTTGGCTATGCTGGTTTCACCGGCAGCGTGAGTGGCATGAACGCCGAAAAAATCTCGCTTGGTGAAATGGGAGGGAGAGGAGAAGGTCAATGGGACGGAGTCCCGATGGCGACCCTCATGCGACGTGGACTCGAAGAGTGTTCCTCGCTCGAACAAGTCAAACAGCTTTGGCAAAACAACCCTCGGACGTGTGAATACTATTACGTCTTTGCCGACGGTGAAGATCGATCGGCGGTAGGCGTGGCGGCTACGCCAGTGTCGTTGCAATTTGTGGCTCCCGGAGAAGCTCATGCTCTGCTCGGCGACGGTATCCCAGATGCCGTCGTGATGTCTGCGGGATCGCGATTGGACGAATTGAAAAAACGCATTAAGGCTGGATACGGGACTTTCAATGCCGACTCTGCCAAGTCTCTGATGTCTCGTCCGGTTGCCATGTCGTCCAATTTGCACAACGTTCTTTTTGTGCCGGAGGACGGGGCTCTATTTATTGCGAATGCGGATCACAAGCATCCGGCAGCAGACCGACCCTACGTCAAATTGGATCTGCAGGAGTTACTCAAGCAGATGCCAGGGCAAATGGGCACTGCAGAAAAAGTCGTGTTGTCCACGAATTCCAAATTTGAAGCGGTCGATTCGTTGGATATTGGCTTTGAATCTATTGCCGATGCGAAGCTTTGCCTGGACGGACTCAAGTGGCTTCCTGGGAAATTCCCGGTGCATCTGCAAGCAGCCCAAAAGGATTGCGGTGATTGGTTAGTGCGATTTCCCAGTTCGAAGCCCAGCGGAAACGCCATGAACGACGAGGTCGCCATGGAATGGTACCAAGCCAAAAACAAATCGGGGCAGCCGATTTCGGCTCCTGCTGCGGTCATTGTTCATGAGTCAGGCAGCGGAATGACGATCGGCAGATTGATTGCGAAAGCCCTTCGCACCAAGGGCATCCATACGTTTATGATGCAGTTGCCCTATTACGGTGTGCGCCGTGGTCCAGGGGGACGCCCCAAAGACCTCAACTTGGTCGGAGCTTTGCAACAGGGAATTGCGGACGCACGCCGCGCTAAGGATGCCGTATCAACTATGCCGATGGTCGATGTGACCAGGATCTCCCTGCAAGGTACGAGTCTTGGAGGATTTGTAACCGCAACCACCGCTGGCTTGGATCATGGATACCATCGCGTCATCGTCTTTCTGGCTGGTGGAGATCTCTACAGTGTCTTGATGGATGGGAAAAAAGAATCCGCACAAGTTCGGGAGGAATTGATGAAAAGCGGAATATCGGAGAGCGAAGTCCGAAGCATGCTCAATAGCATTGAACCATTGCGAATCGCTCACCGAGTAGATCCGTCGCGTTCTTGGCTTTTCTCTGCGCTTTACGATGACGTTGTCCCACCTCGAAATGCAAAGCTATTTGCGGAAGCGGCCCACTTGGAAACTACTCATCATATTGAGATGCAAGCCAACCATTATTCGGGGGTGGTTTTCTTGCCCATGGTGACACAACAAATGGCCGAAATCATGTCTGAAAGCAGCAGATAGCCTAGGATTAACCCATTTAACCCATTGCCCGGATTATTCATTAGCCGTTTGGCGATAGCCACGGTTGTCCGCCCCGCCATAACCGAAGACTAATGCTTTCCGCTGATCATTAAATCTCCGGTGATTAATCCGGGCGGCACTCCGCCGTGATCTAACCTTACTGAGCCACAGGCGCTTGCCCCGTTTTAAAATTGCTCGGCGCATATCCCCGAAAATTCAACATATAGTCAGCAAGCATGTAGACGCCACGCCCGAGACAGACCAAAGTCAACGCAAAGAAAAGTGCATAGACGATGTGGAGCATCACGAGAATCATGTAGACAAATGCGATCGATGTACCAAACATCAACTGTTGCATTTTTCCAGATGGCGAAGTCGCAGGATCGGGTGCCATATAAAAGGTGAAAATGGCCGCTGGAACTCCAGTCGCAGGTACAAGAGCAGTCAAGAGGTTGACGTCGGTGATCAGGCTGCGTAGCAGCGATTGAGCAATAAATGCAACCAAAAAGGAGAGTACTACCCACATGCGACTGGCATATTTGATATGGAGCAGTGAGCCTGCACCGAAAATGAAGATGGGGAATAGCCAATCTCCAATTCCGCTGATCTCAGTAGTCCACTGCCAAGGCATCGTCAATCCAACCGACGGGTAAAGTAGAAACGTAACCGACAACGCCAAATTGGATGGATTAAAAAAGTGTCGCGAACCGTTTTGAGTGGGAACCCTCAATATCGATTTGGAAGCGATCGCGACAGCCACGGCGAACACAACCACTATCAATCGATCATTAAAATACATCAGCATGGCAATGGCCAAGGCTGCTATATGGGCTGGAAGGAGGAAATCGACCAACTGCGAAATACTTCCGTAAAACTTCGGACGCGATCCATTCCCGCGGGCATAGATCCACTCGAACAAGAGTTGTAGGACATATGCTGTAATGACTGCAACAATGGGTTGCGCATACGATTGCTCAAAACCCAAGAATGTATGTCCCGCAATCGTTAGAACTGTGATTGCAATCGCAAATCGTCTCAGCGCAGCCTGGTGTTTGACTCCACGATATCCGTCTGCGGAAACTTGAGCCACACTCATTCCTTCGCTGGGGATTGCCTTTGACATTTCATTAACTTTTTTGTACCGCGAGTTGGGACTAGGAGCCGAGATAAATAGTGTACCAGCCTGGCGAGAGATCGGCAGCATTTGCTTCCTGCACCGTACCGGAACGGTCTCGCCATTTGACATGAATCTCGATGGGTTGTTTGCCAACGGAACCCAATCCGAATTGCACATCCGAGCTTCGCTGACCAGAGTGACCGTTGCCGCCATCGACCTGAGATACCCAATTTCGACTGGATGCAGACTGTCCCACATGCACGCGGACCTGCGCACCGATTGCCGCAATGGAGCGTACCTCGTCTCGTCGCAAACCCGGTAGAACGCGGATCGATTTCGGATCGACAACGCCATCCAACGGCAATCGAATATGCAGTCCGATGAAGTCATTGGTTTGCTTTGATTTGTTGTGATAAAAATAGGAGTCTTCCCATTGGTTCCCGTAGGCAAAATCCAATAGACCATCACCGTCGACGTCTGCCATGGCGATACCTCGACTCAAGTCAGGGTGATCCAAATGACTTTCATGCAACCATGGTCCGATGTCGTAGTATCGCTTTCCGCTCTTCGTGAAAAATCGATTGTATTCATGCCCTGCGATATCGTCATCCTCACGAAGTCTTGGGTATATTTGAGGGAATCGAGCCAACTCTTCGTTTCCTAATGCCAACTCATGCATTTCGGGCCATCGATCGACTTTTCCTTTGAGGTATCCGGTCGCGTGCAGGACCTCCAATTCTCCGTCATTGTTCAGGTCACCAAATTTCACATCCCAGGCCCATCCTCCCCGCGACAGCCCTAATTCTTCGCTATGGTTATCAAAGGGCGCAATACCTTTTTGCATCAGCGCATCGTCACCATTCCTCATGAACGTGAAACTGCTTTGGTGCAAGCCCCAATCGCTGGTGATGTTGCTGACCATAAAGTCCAATTTCCCGTCACCGTCCAAATCCGCAAAGTCCACTCCCATGCCGTTGAAAGTGTCCAGTCCGATTACCATGGAACGGGGGGTGGTCAGCGAGCGGCGTCCTCGAAGGCTTGCGAATTCCAACTGTCCTTTTTTCGATCTGTTATGGAGCATGGTGTCGGCACCGAAATCGTGAACAAGATACAGTTCGGGAAGCAAGTCGCCATCCAAGTCAGCTGCTCCAGCACCGAGTGTCCATCCTCTTGCTGCTTTTTCAGAGAAGGCATTCTTGGCCTCCGTAAACAAAATACCGTTTGTTTCCGCCGCTTGTCGCAACAGGATGCGCGACGTTCCGCCATTGGTGGCTCTTCCCCAACTGCCCATCATGATTGCGTTTCCGACAACATCGCTTGAGTCCAACGTTTTAGCACCATCCGGATTGTAATTCCCAATAAGCAAATCGATGTGACCGTCGCCATCGAAGTCCGCTTGAGTCACACAACTCGTATGCCAAACTTGATGGGGTGAAACCAAATCGGTCGCGACAAATTTTGCAGAGGAAAGAATGGAACTGGCTTCTGCATCCGATGCGCTGTCTGTGGGAACAGACTGCAAAAATAGCAGCGGTGAACGGCCCCAAAAGTAGACGAGGATATCGAGACGCCCATCTTCGTTGAAGTCGCCAAACCGCGAGCCCATGGGTGCGACCGTCTCGGTATCGAATGGCACGCCAACCATTTTCAGAATAAAGGGAGCATAACGGTGGTCTGCGTTCAACGCCGGGCAAATCGTCACTTCATCGAATCGCGTATCGACATAAGCGATATCGTTTGCAAACCCGTCTCCATCCAAGTCTCCGATCGAAATCGCCCCACCCACAAAAGAGGTCCAGGCTGCCAAATGCTTGAGACTCGGATGCACGTTTCGAATTCGCTGCGGCTTCTTTTCGCTAACGACAGGTAGGGTTTCACGATCGAACGCAAAACCGGCTGCCAAGGCTCGGTACTCGCGTTCGCTCAATTTCTGAGGTTGGCTCAGCCAATAGGAGGTAACAACGATCACAACCGCGGTGCAACCTGAAAGAACGCTTCCTTTGGAAAAGAACTTGTTCTTATCTGTTTTTGAAGTCACCGCAATAATTCCTCTAGTTCTATTTTTGGCTATTGCCTAGTGCATCAACCAACGCAAACGTCAGGATCGAATGTACCAAAGTAGCAGGCACATTCCATGTGCCGTCCGCCGCCCGTGCCTCAACGCAAAAATCAAGCCTGAATGAACCACTAGATCAGGAATTGTACACTACGGCGATGAGCCATCCGTGAAAATAGAAACAATTTGAAAATCGCCCCAATGGCCTTAATTAGAATTTCCGGCTAGCGCTAAGAAACATCCAATGGGCCGCGGTATGAAATGCACTGGATGAGAAATCACCACCAGCTAGATCGCTAGTGCCGACATGCAAGGTCGGGCGGAACGAGTATTGGTACGCAGCGTCGTATTCCCAACCGCATTTTTTAAATCCAAAACCACCCGTGAAATAATGTGACAAGATCGTTGGAATATAGGGGGTCATCGTACTGTTTTGAACGGCGTCATTGTTGTAGCTATATCCAGCCCGAATCGTTTTGTCGGTGCCGATGTCCTGCTCAATGCCGGACTTCACAACGATGGCGTCATGCCAATTCTGAGGAACCGAGTCGTTGAGTGTCGGACCAGCCACTTGCTGGAAAACGGGGTTCGTTGGATTCCTAAACGCAAAGTCAATCTTATTCATCGCTCGCGACCACTGTTGCCATTCCAAGTCGAGACCAACGCGTCGTGAATCTGTAAGCTTGTATTGCAAACCGACACCGAAAGTCCGCGGCCAAACGATATCAAGGGTCATATCGTAAGCCGAAGTTCCCAGGCCAGGAATTGTCACCCGAGCATTCCCATTGTTCTTGAAACGATTTTGGCTTTGATATCTTGCACCCAAAGTAAGGCGTTCCGTAACGTCGTACTGAAGACCAGTGGACCATGTGACGGCTGTTCCGGTGGCTTGTAAATCGATAACAGTGGGTGTTCCGGCTAGCGGAGCGCTATTGATGTAGTAGGGCCCCTCGAGTTCGATATGACTTGCAGCGACACCCAATGTGCCCCCTACTCGCAATTGCTCGGTAGCTTGATAAGAAAAGCCGGGCAAAAACCGTATGAGCATGCCGACGGATTTGTAGAACTGAGGCCCTGCGAGCGGCCCAGGTGGCCCTTCCATATTCCATCGGGCACCAAATCCGGCTGGTGTATAGACACCTAGTCCAACCGCCAAATCGTCATTTACTCGGTGCGCGATCGTCAGAGCACCTAGGCCGAATGGGTCGTTGCTAGCGCTAAGGCCAGGGTTTTGCGGGTCTGAGTATTGCAAGCTCGGAAACAACATGGCTGCGCTGACCTCGAGCAAATCCTTCGTTTCACCGCATTCACACATCGTGGCACCAAGCAGCCCGGCGGGATTGTCGTGCAAGACGTAGCCGTTGTCACTGAAGGCGAAGTTCGTGCCGCCTCTCCCAGCAGCTCTCGCTCCCAAAGCGGGTAGCAGGGTTTCGGCGACCGCGTTGTCTGAGCTAGAAACACTAGCAAACACCGCAGTGGCTAGGCCAATAACGCGAAGAAACTTATGACGCATAGTGTTGCGCCTCCGAGCAAGAACTTTAGTCTGTACCGGGCGATACGTTCAACACCGATTTATTGGTTACAATCGTCAAATTGATCACTCACCCATGAAATTGATCACAAACATTGCGAGAAAATTAGGATAGGAATCGCGAAACACGGCTGTTCATCATTTTTATGTGGGAGCCTGGTGTTTCAGCGAGGCGGCAATTGGTCACTTTTCTGACACTTCGAGTTGATTACCACCATTTGGAGTGCGGAAATTCATTTCCGCTTTAAGATTGTGTGGCAAGTACCCGTTGGAATGTTCGAATGGCTCACTATCCGATAGTCACGTGCTGCAACAATCTTGAGATTTCGCAGAACGCCCTCGGAATTCCAGCAATCTCAAAACTCCGATAAATCGGAGCACTCCAAATTGGGAGGCTTTCGCCACCATATGGCTGAGTACGAGTACGAAAAGAGAGGGATTTCAATTAAAAACTAGATTCGGATGCTGGTGATAAGCGAGGAGTCTCATTTTTTCATGAGTTTTCTCGCACAACACCCCACGGTTCGCGCCCAATAGCGGACTCCATCTTGTGCATGTCCGCCTCTGCCGTGCGGACTTGCTCGTCCCCCTCTGGCCGACCCAGCTTCTGTGCAATTCTCCCTCGGACAAGCAACGACTGCGCATGCTCGAACTTTGCTTTTTGCTTTTCCGCTACAGAACAACTTTTGTCTACGACCTTCAGGGCCTTGGCTAACTTCCCTTTCATCAACAAATTCAAACTCAGCTCGCGAAGCGCCAGCGGGTACGCCGCTGGGAAAAGCCTCATTATCCTGGCCGACCATTTTGCGATTCGAAAAGCTCGTCGACGAAGCTGGCTACACTGCGTCCGGTCTTTCGTTTCCAAAGTATCCGCATGCAAACGCAATGCGGTGGCCAATTCCGGCCACGCTAGAATCATGTGCGAGTTAATACATTGGCTTTTCCAAATGATTGAAACAGCTTGCTCGAACTGTTTGAGCGAATCCGCCGTCCGACCATGGAAGCGATGCCAGTGCCCCTCGGCCATGATGCCATGAACCGAGGACATGACGTCATCTGGTCGACATGGATAACAGCTCTGTAGCTGTTCAAAAGGGATGTTGCCACGTGTGGCTCTAGCCCAAACGTAGCTCGAACAAAAAGTTCGTGAGTCATCGACGCGGGCAGCGTTGGTAAATGTTTCACGCGCATCAATGACCGCCTCGGCAAGGTTACCTAATCCAAATCGACAACAAGCTCGATGGAATTGGGCCATCGTCGACATGTATTTCTCGCCGGTTTTCGTATACGCCTCAATCGCTTCGGTGGTACTTGCATGGCCATCCTCATATCGGGCTGCCGCGTAAAGTCCAATTCCAATGAATGTGCAACACCAACCAAGTCCCATGAGATCGTCAAAGTCTGTGACAATTTTCAATGCACGCGCACCAAAGCGACCACTTCGGGAATGCCACCCGAGCATCGACAGGACTGCGGAATGTATTGAATAGCTAATTGCAAGTCTTGTCGATGCGGGTCGCAGTTCGGCACGATTCATGCCTGCAAAATGGTTCCAAGCCAGTCTAAATGAACTTTGGAAAAAATAGGCTCGAGTACTTTCGTTAAGAACACGGATCGTCAAATCGAGTCGCTCGTTTGACGGATTGCGATGCAATCGCTTCGGAAATAGGGTGTGCCCACAATGTATCAATAGTTCCTTAAAGATCCCTATGCACAATCCTACCCGCGAACTTGGAACCCACGTACCTAACCTCGTCAAAGCAAGTTCAGTGAGAACGATACTTTTACTGATGCCTCCCTGACGGAGGGCAATGTCCGCTTGCAACGATTCAATACGGGCTTTTCGCTCGACGTCGTCGACTAGTTCGATCGCTCCGACCAATTGACGGTTGGCATCTTCGCTCCGCCCAAGCTGCATCAACGCTTCGGCGTGGCCTTCTACAATTCGGTAGCGGATCGAATTGGACGCAACTTCCGAATTGCGTCCGGCGATTGCATAATTATTTTCGGCAACCTCTAAGGCCGATTGTCGCCTCGCTTGTTCCGCCGCAAGCAATGCGTACTGCCATGCCTTTCGTTTGCCCCCCGCCGCATCAAAGTGATAGGCCAAATCAAAGACTCTAGGGATGGTAGTATCCTTATTGTTGACTCCGTCATCTTCCAACGTCGCCAACCATTCCGTCGCATGTGCCCCTTCGCATTTCTCAATACATTCTGCCAGAATTCGATGCAGACCCTTGCATCGTTCCTCTCCCAGCGTCGAGAGGAACGTCTCTCGGACTCGGTCATGGTAGGTGTCCACCGTCGGATTTTCTTCAGCACCAATCAAACGAACGAGCCGCTCGTTGCACATACGCGTGATGGTTGCCATCGGTATCAATGCGTGACCAGCCGCATCCGAAGCTTCCTCAAGTGAAAGACCTTGGCCGGATATTGCCACGACCTCGAGCAAATGAACCGCCTCGGACGGCAATCGCTTGAGTTTATTCTCCAAAACCTCATTTAGTGGAAGCAGCTCAAACGAATCGGTGTCTGGATCGAAGCAGCCTACGAGTTCCGTTAAGAAGAAAGGATTTCCACGAGCTTCTTTCGCGAATTCGACTGCACGCAGACGGATTTTTTCGCTGTCGGTTCCAATGAGTCCCACCACGAGTTCGGTGCATTCCTCGACCGTCAGCGGGCCGACCTTGATCTCTCTGTCTGTAATACTGGAAACGTTCTGTGACAGTAGTTCTTTCCATTTATTGAGAAAAGCGCTCCCCGCAGTCTCGTCGCTGCGGTACGTACTTAGAAACAACACACTAGGCCCCTCGGGAGGCCGCAAAACCTCAAACATCGCCTGAGCGCTGTCCGCATCTCCCCATTGCAGATCATCGATAAACAATATGATTAACGAACGTCGACTGATGCGTTCCCACAACGACCGCAAGGCGCGAAAGGCGCGCTGTCGAATCTGCTGCTCGTCTAAATTCTTAAGTCTCGTACTGGACGCTTTGGCCACGACTTCCACACGTTGCAGAACCGGAAAGACTTGAGCCAGCATACCGATGTCGTCGGGCATGAGCAGTGCCGCTTGTTCGATTGGCAGCGCCCTCAAGTAGCTACCTAGCGCATCGATGAGAGCATCAAGCGCTTTGAACGGCACTGACTCGCGGTCGTAACAGCGACCGGACATCACGGCAAATCGTTTGTCCTTGCGCAACGGTGCCAGGAAATGCTCGGCCAGCGTACTCTTGCCTTCACCCGATCGGCCACTGATGAAAACCGTTTGCGGTTCACCTTGTTGTTCGACCGTGCGAAGGACTTCACGCAGCGAGGCTAGCTGAGATTCCCGACCAACAATTTGCTGTGCTAAAGGCCCTGTACTTTCAGCCACGACCTGCAAACTAGACGTGATCGCTTTGGTAATATCAAAGGCATTGGGCCTCTTTTTGGGGTCTCGGGCGAGTAACCGTTGACACAGCTCCGCTAAGTCCTTGGGGATGGCTTCACTGGTCGGCAATAATGGAACATCGTTGCTCTGCTTGTCCTGCAAAACCTTTAGCATGTGGCCACTAAAGGGAGGCCTACCCGTTAAAGCTTCGTAGAGCATGACTCCGACCGAATACCAGTCGCTGGCAGTCGTAAGATCCCGTCCGGCCGCCTGTTCGGGTGCCATGTAGACCGGAGTCCCTGCGATCGATGTGATACTCTCCATCGATCCCGAATGGTTCTCTTCTAAAACCAAGCCGAAATCCAGAATTACCAATTGGCCATCGCGGTTCACCATTACGTTAGACGGTTTTAAATCACGGTGAAAAATGTGTTCGGCATGGATCGCCATGACACCGCGCACCAACTGCGGTAGGGCCAAACGCAGTCGGGACACGTCGAGTACACCCGAGGGACGAACATATTGGAGGAACGTCTCGCCATCGATCAGGTCCATGGTAAAAAACCATTGCCCACCGTCGGTCTCGAGTGTGTGCAGACCGATCAAGTTGGGATGGTTGATTTTCGAGACAGACCGAAACTCGCGTTTGAAACGATGCAACAAGGAACCCGTCAAGTTGGGTAGTGCTTTGAGGGCGACTCGGTTGCCTCGTTTCTGATGCACGGCTTCGAACACGACTCCCATTCCCCCGCGACCCAACTCGCCTAGGATACGATAGTCTCCGAGCCGACTAATCATGGGGCCGTTGCGTTCTCGGTTCACGGCATCGTCTAGACTCGCAGCGTCGTCTGCGGCGCTCGGTGCAGGCTCCAAGAACAGATCGCGAATCTCGGAAGCGTATTCTGACCATTGCGGCGTATACTCATTGATCTGGGGAACGTCCCCTGCGACGCGACGGGCCGCGATTTCAATGTTGAGCAGATTGATAAAGAGGGCGGGGTGTGCATCGGCGGGTGCTAGTTTTAAGAAGTCTTCCAGTCGAGGCTTTTTACCTTCGCGCCAAGCATTTGCGAAAGCGACACAAACGAATCCTATTTGGTCGAGGAACGTGGGATCCGAAGTTAGATCGGAGCCGCGTTCGCTGGAATCTACTGCCAGCGAGAGATCGCCAGAATCAACATGCGGGGTTTCGTTGAGAGCGTTGGCGTGGGTCGCATTGGGGGAATCGACTAGTGGCGGTTCGCTTTCATGCGAGAGCGAGTCGAAATCTTGAACGCAGGAATCGCAAAATTGGAGATGGCTTTGGACATCACTGATTTCTGGCGGCGACGCTTTACCTGCTGCGACTCGCCAAAGCAGGCTTCGATCATGATGTAAATTCGCATTCATGGATAATTCGAAGCCGCGGGCGTGACAACCAAGATTTCGCGATTGCAGTGTAACTGATTTGCAAGGTAACTGCAAATTTCGAGTGCCGTGCTAACATGCTTTCAAGCCCAAGGCATCCAGCACCGATTTTCGCAATTCTAGATAGGCATATGAGTTGTCGCTCC
>JANMHA010000431.1:0-18199 GCA_031374925.1 Pirellula sp.
GGCAGCAAGTTCAGCGACTTGTTTCTCAAGTTCCTTGCAGCGGGTACAATCCGGTTGTGGCGAGTCTGTTTCCATCGCTACAACATAACCCAGACCGTCGGTCAATTAAAATATCAGTTTACCCCCGGTAAACACGTACGTCACAAGATCTTAACTTGGAGAACCGACGTCGGCAAGTCTGCAACAAACAGTGCATTCGTCATAGGAAGGAAAATCGAAAAGGTGTTAACAAAGCGAAAAGATGTCCGCGACGAATGGCAATTAATCGAGGATAGTAATAAAGAACCGAATGCTGAAGACATTCGAGAAATGCGATTGCCGGACCGTATTAGCTTAACTCAACCCGAAAAGAACCGCTTGGTTCGATTTGCAAAGAGCCTCGGTTCTGAATTGAACGAACTCGCGACCATCTTCCACCCAGGAACGATTCGGCGCTGGATTCGAGAGTCGGCAGAGAAAAAGTCGGCGCGCCGAAAAAAGGGTGGTAGACCGCGAACCGCAGAACAGATCGAGAAGCTGATTCTAAAATTGGCAAAGGACAATGGCTGGGGATATTGCAGGATCCTCGGAGAACTTCGAAAACTGGGAATTCAGTCCATTACTCGCAACACGGTCAAGGCCATTCTCAAACGCAACGGTTACGACATCGGTCCCAATCGCGGACCAGGGACTTGGGATGAATTCCTGAAACGCCACGCTAAAACCATGTGGCAGTGCGATTTCTTCTCAAAAAAGATCGTTTCCAAAACGGGACTTCGCGACATCTTTGTTCTGGTCTTTCTCAACGTCAAAACGCGGCAGGTTTACATCACTCCGTCAACCTACAAACCAGACCAAGCCTGGATGATCGAGCAAGCCGAGGCGTTCATCAAGCACACTCAAGACAAAAAACTGCCATGCAAAATTGTGATGCACGATAATGATGGAAAGTACTCGAAGCCATTTCTGGACGTTTTCAAAAAGACCAAGATGAAGCCGCATCGTACCGCCTTTCGATCACCGAATACAGTTGCCTTCGTTGAGCGATTCGTCCAAACGATTCAGCAAGAATGTTTGGACCATTTTGTGGTATTCGGGCACAAGCACATGGACCTCCTTTGCCAGGAATTCAAGGATCATTATCACCTTGAACGTCCGCATCAGGGTTTGGAAAACGAGCTGATTCAGAAACCGCCAACGAAGAAACGGAAGAAGTCCGAACCTAAGGTCAACACGATCCGACTGAGCGACGTTCGATGTGAAGAGCGACTCGGCGGGCTGCTCAAAAGCTACTCTCGCGTTGCGGCCTAGTTCTTTCAAAGACGCTTTTCGAACCACTGCAAACGATAGGTGCGTCGAACGTCCGAGCCAACCGAGCGATCAACTTGGCATTTGTTGCCAAATCGTCCGGTCGAATGCCTCTGATCGCTTCGCCTTATATGACTTGCGTCGGAAATCCAGATCAAGAAATCGACCACTGCACTCGAACTTAGTTTTTGCACAGGGCGGTGCTTTCGCGTGTCCCCGTTGCTCTTCCCCGGCGGCGCTTACCCTCGAACCCCAAGAGATACCGTCGGAGTTTTGATCGTTGGAAAACCTTTTGGTTCTCTTGAAAAGAAATACCCGGATCCAGATTGAAGTTGTTGAGCTCCTTCTTTCTTAAATTCCAGTAAACTGTTCGCGTTCATTCGCACAAGAATGCCGTCAGTAAATCTTATACCCGCCCGTGAGCAGGACGCGGTTCTGACTTTGTCCGTTACAAAAAACACCGTTCCAATAGTGGCTTGTACCCAAACTCCATCTGGCCCTTGTTTTTCTACAACTCCTTCTGAAGAGTAAAGTGTCGCCACAATAATTTTCGATAGCACATGAACCCCAATTCCGTCCCAGCCCGAAGGATGATAAAGTGTTTGTCCAGTTCCTCGAAGGAAATTGGGCATTCTACCCGGATTTTCAAAGCCGATGTCCTTTAAGCCGAATGGATCGGTCCGATTGGTGGTACGGTTTCGCACGTATGCGTACGCGTTGGTGTCTTGTTCGCGCACTCCCAAAGGATCGGAAGTTAGAAATCGACCGATCGACGGGTAGTAGTAACGTGCGCGATAAAATGACAGTTTTGAATCGGAGTCGAACTCTCTGCCGGTGAATTGGTAACGAGACATGGACGCTGGATGGCTTTGCGAAACCACGTTGCCAAACCCATCGAAGGTGATGTGATTCTGTAGGTTTCCCGTGTTGTCGACGAGATCGCGCACCGTGCCCAGTTGATCCGCCAGAAGCCACAGCACGCCGCCCACTCCGTCGTCCTGGGCTAGGACCTGATCGACACTTGGGCCGTGCAAGTAACGCATGTCAAGTGATGGAACGATCGGTCCAGTAGGAACATCGTTATCAACAAAGTCCAAAAGCACGTCGTCGCGGTCGTAAACGAAGTACGTGGTTACGCTGTTCGCTGAAACTCTGCTGTTCTTGCTGATGCGCCGATCGAACGCATCGTACGAAAACTCTTCGCGGTGAGTTGCCGTGTTCGTTGCGTCGCGATCAATGATCGCCGTCAGGCGAATGCGGAAATCCCACTGAAACTCGCGACTCTTGCCCGAGGCGATCTCGGTGCGGCGGAGCATGTTGCCCTGGGCGTCGTACACGTAATTGAAGATGCCATCGGATAACAGCCGGTTTTCCGTCCCGGTCACGTAGCTACTGCCGTGCCGTTGCGAGGTCACGCGGTTGCCGTTGGCATCGTAGCTGTACAATTCATCGGGGTTACTGGTCGCGGCGTGATTGGCCCCGGTCAACTGGTCGCGATTGTCATAGGCGTAGTCGGTCGCGCCATCGACGTCCGTGAGACGCGTGATTCGATTGGCGGCGTCGTAGGCAAAATCGTAGAACGCAACTGTAGATGAGGATTTATTGTGAGCCAGTCGGCTCAACCGATTCATGTTGTCGTAAGTGTACTGACTGGCTACCACCAGCAGGCTGGCCGAAAGATCGGCGAAACGATCGATGGTCGCGAATTGCCCGAGTGCGTTGTATGTCAGGTCGACGCGCCTTGGAGAAGTGCTCGCGCCCATTTGCGTCAACCGCGACTGTCGATCGAGTCCGTCGTAGATGTAGCCCGTTGTAGCGCCAGCAGCCCCGTTAATTGTTTCGGACACGGTGCGCACATTGCCAACCGCGTCGTAGGCATAGCCTAATGCCACGTGCGGAACGCCGGGAGTACCTTGATTGTCCACTCTGTTTGTCCGATCGCGTGCGTCGTAGGTCATCACCAGCGTGCTGAATTGATCCGTTGCCGACAGAAGATTGCTGGCCTGATCATAGGCGTAGACGAATTCGTTTCCGCCTCCAATCCATTTCTCGTTGGTAACACGGTTCAGTTCATCATAGGCATATTCGGTACGCAGGCCGGAACGGTCGGTCATCGACGTGCGATTATCCACACTGTCGTATTCGAAACGACTGGTTGTTGGGCTGGGCGTTGCATCCTCAGACGTTTCGCTCGTCAGGCGATTGCGGGCGTCGTAGGTAAATCTGGTCCGGTTGCCGAGAGGATCGGCGATGAGAGTTCGGTTGTCGTTTGCATCGTAGCCGTATTTCGTAATTCCACCGGACGGGTCTGTCGTGGCGATGAGCCGGTTGCGAGCATCGTAGCCGTGCTTCGTGACAAAACCGTTGGAATCCATTTCCGAACTCAAATTTCCGGCTGGATCGTAGCTTTGACGCGTGATCGGCGCAGCCAGCGGACCGCTGCCGTCTGGATCCGGCGAAATGGTTTTTACCATGCGATTCAGCGAATCGTATTCCATCATCGTGACGTTGCCGCGCGCGTCCGTCAATTTCACCACGTTGCCAAATGTGTCGTATTCCCAACGTGTCACCGGCGACAGCAGCGGCCCGGCCCCGTCCGGATCAGGTTCTGTCATCTTAACACGACGGTTGTGCGTGTCATATTCGTTGGTGGTGCGGTGAGCATTCCCGTCCACGTACGCGGTGACCAAACCCGCTCGGCCGGCCGCCGTGTTGAGATCATGCTCGTACTGCTCGATCGCCTGATCCGTTGTTCCCTTCGCGTACGTAACTTGGTTCAACAAACCGCGTGCATCGTAATCGTAATCCGTCACGCGCCCGAGCGGATCAGACATTGTGTCGACGAGTCCCTGCTGCGTGTACGTGTACAACGTAACGATATCATCCGCTCCGCCCACAGCCCCGACCACGCGAGTGGCTTTTCGCAAATTGCCGCTGACCGGATCTATGTCATACAGCGTCTGCCTGCCAAGTCCATCGGTGGCGCTGGTGAGAACATTAAACGTGGCATCGTAGGTAAAAAGCTCGGAACCGAAACTGCGAGTGACCCAATGTACGCTATTGGCAAGTAGTTGTGCGGCCTCAGCATCGGCTGGCTCGGTCGCGGTCATGATAATCGACCAGCTCAAGACGCGCCCAGCGTCCACATCCCAGCCGACAACTCCCGCGGTCGCATAGGGATGCTGCGCATTCGTGCTCGTGTAAAACACTTGAGCACCTGTCTTGGCTTCGAGCAGTCCTTCCGTTCCATTCGAGTAGCCTTGGGTGATTACAAACGACGAACCAAGCCCCGCGTCTAGGTATTCATCAGGGGTCGCGCGAGCAAACGTCGTGGGTCTCGCATCGCTGTATCCAATGGCAGTGGCGGGGAGGATCGGGGAAAGCTGAGGGAACAGCCCGCCGTTGTAAATCAGCCATTCTGTTGTGATCAATCCACCTCCTTGCTGCACGAATGCCACCAAGGCCTCTTGTCCCGCTTGCGGCATGCCTGGACCAAATACGTTGCTGCGCAAAGTCAGGACCGCGTCGAATTGATGCAGATCCGCTTGTGTGCCGTTCCAGATTCTTGGCTCGGGTCCGACCGTCACGACAATCCCATTGGCACGCAAAGAATTTGCCACTGCGTCATCGGTGTTTTTTACTCCAGAACCGAGTACGAGCAGGCGAGTTGCCAGAATCGAATCCCTGCGGCGGATAAGATTACCTCGATCATCATAGTCGAAATATGTTGCGTTTCCGTTACCGTCGACACGTTTATCCACTTGGTTCAGCGAATTGCGATTCGTGCTACCACGGGACCCGGCCCCATCCAGACGTTCAACGGCTTGACCAGCCCGATCCAAATTCGATTGCTGGACGTTTCCACTGGCGTCGTTGATCCTTGCAATCGGTTCGCCCAAGTTCAGTGCAAGCGGCGCCGTTGCGGGGTCTATCGTCTTGTCGGCGTCAGTCAATCCTTGGACTTGAACCGGTTGGACAACAATCTTCGAACCGTCCTTTCGCACAGCGCGGGTTGCGAGTCCGGCAAAGTCGTAGAACGTTTCTTCCCGGAAGCCGCGCTGGTCGGTCTTGGACGTAACGTGGTGCTCACCGTCGTACGTCCAGTGTTGCACCGCACCGTCCGGGTCGGTGATCGTCGCCAGGTTGCCAGCGTCGTCGTATGCGAGCGTCGTGGTCCTACCCACTGGATCCGTAATCGACGTCACCCGTCCCGCCGAATATCCGAATACCGTTTCTAATCCCACGGGGTCGAAAATTTTCGTCAGCAGGCCATTCGTGTACAGGTATGTCGTCTGATTGCCATTTCGATCTCGTACGGAATTCAGTTTATGATCCGGCGTGAAAGAAAAAACGGTTTGGTCCTTCATGACGCGTGTAAACGAACCATCCGCTGCTTTTGAGAGCGTCGAAAAGTCACCTGGCGGCGACTGGTATTTGGTGTTCTGTGTCAAGGGAGCTCCAAACAGAAGTTCGCTGCCGTCGCCATCCACCAGCAAAACTGATCCGTCGGAGTTTTCGATCAGCTCCTGCACTCCGGCGATACTCCAACCGCTGCCCAATGGGCTGTCAATCGTATTGACGTGAATCAGTCGGCCTTCCTGGTTGGAAGTCGAACCGACCACGCGCCCGTCGTTAAGCCTCACAATTCCCGAGTCCAGGGCATAGGTGTAGACGCCGCTCGGGGCCGAACGAAGATCGGCTTGAAGTGCAGCATCTACAGTGGATGCGGTTGTGGGGAGCTTCCAGAAATTGGCCCCTGTGGGGAGGGAGCCATCGGATGTCATCGCACCCGGTACCGCGTAAGTGAAATCGTTCGCTCCACGCACGCTCAGTCGAGCCATCATGCGTTGTTGGCTGTCGCCGTTTGCATTGTTGTACCCGAAGTGAACAATGGGTCGCGGGTCCGCTCGCAACGAATCGTATTGCAGCGTCACGCTCCGTTCAACACCGAGCGACTGGTAGCTCACCAGATTGTGCGTATCCAGCACCGCTCCGGAGTGTAGCTCCACTTGCGAATTGAAATCCCCCTGGGCCGAACACTCGTAACATCCGGTGTCCGGATTTCGCGGATCGGCGGCGGGTGGCTTTGGCGTGATGGGCAGCGGAGCGGGGAAATGCCAACTACTATTGCGGACGCCTCCGGAGATCGTGTCGATTTGACTGCCGTTGGCGCTAACGCGCATGTCGCCGACGTCGCTGAATTCCCCCGTGACCGGGTTGATCGACCAGAGATCCATTTTTGTGCCCGGTGCCCAACCAGCGCTGTTCGGAAATGTCATCCGCGCTGGCGTCGCGAAAACCATCTCGCCTGGCTGGATGGTGACGACCATATCCGGATTCAAACCTTTAGGCAATGCGGCAGGAGTCAGGTTCACTGGAACTTTGGTAATGCTCAAAACTCCCGTAAACGGTGTCCCCTGCTGGTTCATGAGTGTTCCTGCGGCGACGAACAGCGATACTCCTGGTATCGCTGCCGTGGTGACCGTCGTGGCCTTCAATGGATCGATCCGTTTGCCATTGGCCACGTCCAACGGCGGCAAATAGATAGATCTGGCAATCACATTGTTCCAACCAATAAAAACGTTGTGTTCCAATAGAAACGCGAACTTCTCTGCGATGAACGGGTACACCCTCGCTCCAGCAAACAACTCGCCATGGATTTTAATGGTGTCGCTAACCACCTGCCCCGAGCCAAGGTCTAACATAAACGTACCGTCGCTTTGCGTTAACCCTTGAACAGCACCAATCTGGACCGTTATGCCGACGATCGGCTTTTCATCGATGTCCAGGACGCGGCCACTAATTCGCGTCGTTGTAACTGGATCGGCCACTACGTTTAATGTAAACCTTTGAATCGTTGTCAACGCTCCGTCACTGGCAGACACTTCTAATTGATAGGTGCCCAATTCGGATGGTGTCGGCGCGAATACAATTGAACCGTTGCTCGCTTGAAGGAGGCCAGTAGGAAGCTGGCCATTTCCGCTTGATTGGCGGACCATGTAGGTAACTTGGTCGTTATCCGCGTCAGTAGCGGCGAACTGAATGGTCAAGATGCCGCCGGGCGTGACGGTCTGTGTCGGTATTGGAGCCAACGCAGGAGCACGGTTAGTTACGCCCACCTGGATCTGCGGTTGCAGCGTAAACAGTTGCCTACCAGGGTTACTGATCCGTAATTCGACGCGATCCGATCGTGAATTCGCACCTAGACCACCCGCTTTTATCGCTTCGCTAAGATTCAAGTACGGCAAACCATTAGTTGAAATTCCCGAAGCGTTGCTAAGTGCCACACCCGCTGGAAGACCTGGTAGCACTAAAGCAACATCGCGCCCTATAGCAGAACCCAGATTTTTGATTCCGACTTCGGCGACAAACGTTGCTTGAGCAGGATCAAATCGAACATTTTCCACTTCGACTTTCACTGAACTGGCCGATGTCAACGAAGCCAGATTCAAAGCGGGACCTGGAACTTGGACCGTGCCGCTCGTCGAGAACAGCGTACCAGCGACACGTTCAGAATCGATCGCGTTTTCAAGCGGGCGAATGGATACAGTGGATTGGCTGCTTGGATCTCCATTTAACAGCTGGACCCGCAATAGACCTGTGTCTTGATTCTTAATCGAGCTTAAGTCGATTTCTAAAATGTGGCCATCCCAACGCGCTAACCCCAAGCCTAACTCCGATCCACGCGCGGACAGAGAAAATAGCGACGTCCCATTCACGCCTCGGTCGAGCAGAGTGTGCGATGGATTCGCAGGGTCCACTAAATACACCGAAAACAGATCGGGGACGAGACCCGTACCGCTTGCTGCTCCGAAGTCTGGATTAACTTCCATCCGGTACAATCGAGCACCAGACGCTTGGCCAAGCGTAATGTTAATCTCCTGCTGAACAGAATACTGACCCTGCTCCTTTAATAGTCGCGCGCCGCTCCCTGCTACGTTCAGGTAATTGATGATTGTTAAAACATCGAGCGGATCAACCGATTGGTTGCCAGTGACATCGAGGAATGGTTCTGCGGGATTTCGGGTCGGTGGCAATGCGCGAGCCCCCCTCGCATTCAAATCGTTAATAACGACCAAGACATCAAGCGGTGAAATGGTTGAGTCGTTATTAACATCGAAGCTGTCGACTGGATTGCGCCAATCGACATTCATAAGCACGCGAGATTCGAGCTGCTCAACACGCAACGATCTTGCGAAAAATCTTCGACGCGAGTTGCGATCGAAATATCGAATGACTTGCTTTCTCATGATGCCCAATTTTTCAATATCGAAAAAATCGATGGTTCAACGTGCGATTTCTATGTGCTGACCCAACTGCATTCGCCACGAGTTTACTATGTCGCGCACGAAAATTCCAAGAGAATCTCGATATTGTTCGGTTTCGCGAGTAGAATTCATCTCGGGAATTGTTCAATCAATGTCGGCGGAAGCCATCCCAATGGTGGAACGACAAAAACGAAAATGACGCAAGCCCCCTCTCGAAAGCTGGACAAGACAGGTTTACGTTTTTGGCTGCAGAATTCGTGATAGCACCGTGGTGCCGACCTGCTGACCAAGGCTTCGCCCAGCCGTATCGTCGAAATTGAAATGGATACCACCATAGATGCGACTCATTCCGGCTTCCTCCGCCGCAGCCGAAAAACTATCAAAATGTCGCGTGACCATCTGCGACGGATCGAGTGGTCGCTGCTCCGGCGCTAAGTGACCATCGCTTTGGCTGTCGAAGGCGAAGTGGTCACCGAATAGACTGGCAAGAACCACGCTTGCAGCACCGCTGAACGTGCTGTGTCCCGAGGTATAGGTTGGAAACGGCGGCGTTTTTAGCAAAGGGATCCAAGAATAATCAGCTAGCGTTCCTGCGTTGCCATCTTGGTCTGCCTGACGTATCGCATCGATTGGTCGCCATAAATCATAGTGGTACTTGGCATCCCAGGAAGCTATGCCCGCATCTGCCATGGCAATGTTGAGCAACGCAAACGTGCGAGCCGTTTCAAGCAAACTTGTTCCCAGTTTCAGAGTCACGTCCGTGGCGATGCTATTCCAATGGCCGGGTGGAGTTGCGGTACCACCTCCGTCCGCCCAGAAGAGCGCGATCTCTGTCTGCTCAGCTGTTCGCTGACTATCTTGAAACCCGCCTAATCGCATGGCTTCATCAACTGCTGTTGCATACTCAGGGCTACCGATCGCTGGGGGCGGCGCCGGTCGAAACTCATCGCCACTGGCCAGTGCAAATGGTTTGACGTTTGGCCATTGTGACAAAAGTGGCGGCAGATAGTCAGGGAAAGTGCGTCGCCATTTTCCCATCTCTGTCGTATACGCATAAGTGGAACTCCCCTGGGCACCATCGTTGACTCGATCAGAGAGAATAGCTTGGCCAACTCGTATGCCCAATTCGATGCCAAGATTCTTTGCTGTCCCATCGGGCACTTGTGCCAGCGTCTCATCTAGGGAAGCTTGCCAAACTGCGATTTCATCCACAGCAGAATACAAAGACTTGGACACTTCGAATGCCGCAGCGGCTGCGGCCGCACTGGCCGATGCACCGTTTTGTGGAGGCAGGTTGACTCGATAGGCTTGGTATTGACCAGTGACTGCATTGGCAGCATCAAACATGGCCACCTGGATCATGGCAAGATTGCGAGCGATCAATGGCGGCTGAGCCGTTACGATGCGACCTTGATACGGATCGTTAGATGTGGCTGTCCATTGCCGCACGATATCAAGTGCCGATGCATTCCAATCTTGAATGGGATTGCCACGGCGAACTTCGAGCGTCTTGTCCGAATGTCTCCCCAGATCATCACGGGCGGAGAATCGCACTGTTTGCAAACCCTCGGCAAGAGGCAGTTGGACCGTGAATCGACCCTCTGCATCCGCCACGACAGATCGTGGAATGCTATCGCGTGCATCGAGTGAAACCGTAACGATGGAACTCGCGAGCGTTTGACCATTAATCTTGACGTTACCAGAGAGAACGACTCCGTTGTTATTTGGATCCGAGGCAGGGGCAAGCCCACCGACGACCGTCGGTTGCCGGTCACCGAAGTTATTGATCGCATTAATGACGATCAACACATCGAGCGGGGTCAAGAAATTGTCGCCATTGACGTCATAGAACGGATCGCCAGTATGCTGCGAGCGTGGCGGCAATTCTCGCGAACCGTCGCTATTGAGATCATTAATGAGCAACAGAACATCGACTAGCGTGACGAGCGAGGAACTGTCGACGTCACGCATGAGAGACGCATTCTGCCAATCGCTCGCCAGCAAGTGGCGAGGCTCCAAAAGCTCGATGGTTCGTTGTCTAGTTTTCATTCTTGGTCACTCGTGAAATCCATGGAGGCAAGTGCTGCCGCGTGTAAGTGATTGTACTCTAATGGAACGCAGTTTCTAGTTATCAGGCCTCCCCGATTGCAACCCTCTTCGTAACAATACTCATAAGAAAAGACCACGACGCCGGTGAAGCATCGTGGTCTTGATGAATGTCGCCCAGCAGCAAACCAGAACTACGGTGAATCGATGAATTATAGTAGTGCCAGCCACAGCAAAATATACCAAGAGAAGCCCACTTTCAACAAGCCGAGTCATCACAAGCCGAAGGGCTGGACCGATTGCACGCTCGGTCACATCCGTGAGACAAGGCCGTGGGCCATGTGCATCCTGCGAAACCGTCGCCTCATGCGTCGGCCCTATTCATGGGTTGTTCATCTGAATCTAACAAAGAACTCCCCGCCAAGACTGTCAAGGATATGTGGCCGAAGGTCTGCCGCAAGTTGAAGAAACGTGGCATTTTCGCCTTGTGGGTGCGTGAGCCGAACCGCTTGAACAAGTGCTATTACCATATCCTCATCAAGAACAACATCAGCATGGCCGACTTGAAGCAGGCCATCTAAGACGCCATGCCGTCAAGGAACATCGTCAAATGTCGAAAGCGTGTCGAGCCGATCAAGAACGAATGGCGGTTGTGCCAATACATCGTGAAGGCAAAGGTCAGGGGTCACAACAAACAAGGCGTGATGGTTGAAGACTTGTACCGGCATAAGCGGCTGTTGTTCGTGCCGAAATTGAATTTCAAGAGGGTCGGCACGATTGGCGACTTTTGGGAGCAAGCAAGAGCAAGAAGAAGTTTTGGGTTGAAATCATGCCATCGAACAGCGGATTGGTGAAGGGTTGGACAAGCCAAACGTCAAGCGGCTTTGCAAGTATTCGCACTTCGCCGGCTACATATCAAAATGGAGTCTCTGACTTTCACCGAATGACTTGCCGAGCGTGATGAAGGGCTTTTGTTGCCCGACCGCCCGCCGCTCAAGGGGATGCCACGCATTAACGCATTCCCCGGCACGGACGCCCAACGGAAAGCATTGCACGTCAAGCCAGCCAAGAAGCCCAAGCCGTTCGCACCGACCGTCGATCGTGCCGCAAAGGTTCGTGTCAAGAATCAGTCGGGTCTAGCTTTATGTGTGTCATTTGTCACTCGCCGAATTACGACGAAGCAGTGTATGAATGACCCGACCAGACCCACCAAAAAGGGTACGAGAATGACGAATGGTGCTGCCGGAAGTCCAAGCCCGGCGAAAAACGCCACGATGGAAACGCCAGCAGCGACGATTCCCATTGCGATTGCCCAATAGCCAGCTACCCGATTCGTCGAATACCATACATTGGGGTCTTCAAGGGTCTTTCGGGTGCGAAATCCATAAAGGCGATTGGGTCGCACCAAGCCAATGCTTAACGGAATTCCCATCGCCACGAAGACGCCGGAAGCGACGAGACATAGGATGAACACGATCAACTCGCCGGTTTCCATATTCCTCTCTCTCACACGCAGCCGCACGGTCGATTCAACCGAGCCAAGGACCAGCCTTCAACAGTGAATTCGGAGTCTGAGGCATTCGCAAGGTCACGAAAATCGTGCCGAACAAGATCGTGGCGAAGCTCAATCGGTTGTAACTTCCTGTCGGCCACTGGTCACTCGCCGGATTGCACTCGGCTCAACCGCCCTCGATTGACGTACCGATCTGTCAGTTCGAGGTGGTACTCGTAGCTCTGTGTCTCCCCATCCTTAAGCGTGACAGTTTCGGTTTCCGTCGCAGTCCAATGCAGACCAAAGATGCTCATGTAGACCTGCAATGCGTGCTTGCCCGAAGAAACCGGGATGTCAGTGGCGTTATCCCATCGCAGTTCCTTCTTCTGGCCGTCAAGCAGGGCAGTGGGGTGTCGGAAGCCCTTGTTCATTTCGTTCATCCAGTCCGACCCTTTTGGTGCAGAGTGCGTACAGATTATTCGGATTGTTGCTGCCACGTGTCCCTCCGTTATAACGCCGTGATTGGGCTGCTCGACTCCCCCTCGGAGATCGCCTCAAAAAGTGTATTCGGAAAACGCAGCCGGGTCTTGACGTCAGCACGAATTTTGACGCTCGCCCGTCGAGTACGTCCGAGCCATTCTAGCTACCGTCGCGACTGACAGATAGGGTCGGCGTCATTTCGGCTATGCCAACCTCGGATTCTCACTCTGATTCTTTGTGGCGTAAAGCCGACATTTTGACTATACCCCAGAAACAGGCATTTGGAGTATCTCCCCGAAAGCGACCCAAATACGTAAGGTTCTCTGTTTTTGAAAGTGTGAAATCACTGTGAGTTTCGCACTTCGGCGATTTTGCGTGTTCGAGACGCTTCCGTTGTAGGGCACCGAAAGCAACTCGTTTACTGAAAATGGAATCCGGAATATCCCTCCAGGCAAGTCAGACACTCGGCTTCATTATTCTGCGGACTGTTTCGAGATGGCGTTTACCGCCATGATTTCCTAGGATAAGCAGCACTTTCCAATGGCCAGCTTTCGCGAACGATCACCTTGCCATTTGTTGCCAAACCGTCCGTTCGAATGCCTTTGGTTTCGGAACCTTCTATGTCTTGCGTCGAAAATCTAGCTCAAGAAAACGACGATTTCACTCGAACATAGTTTTTGCACAGGGCGGGAGATCGACGGCCGGCGACGCGTTGCGAGACTCGGATGGACTTCCGTGAATTTATGCACGATTTTGTTGAGTACTGATCGGCAGCCCACGAAGTCCGCACTAAAATGCGGAAGTTAGAGGAGCAACCGCCGCATTTATGACTCGAAGAATCATTTACCTCTTTTGTGCAACCGCCACCATTTGTTTAGGTTTGGCGTCGCGTCGATACCGAAAGCATCTGCCATCCTTCATCGGAGAATATAGCGGCGATGTTTTGTGGGGGTTGATGTTGTTTCTGGTCGTGAGTTTTGTCCTTGCTGGTTGGTCTCTTTGTCAGCGATTCATCATATCGCTGATTCTTGCATTCGCGGTCGAGGTCAGCCAGCTGTATCACTCGCCATGGATCGATGACATCCGAAGCACGACATTGGGTAGATTGGTTTTAGGCTTTGGTTTCCTGTGGAGCGATCTTGTTTGCTACTCGGTCGGCATCGCATTAGGGCTGGTTCTTGAGTCGGCCATTGCTGCTAGAATTCAACGAACGAAAGAGGCTCAGCAATGAACACAACGACGCAACCTACAGAGTTGAAGACGAAGACATACGGCTATGGAGTTGACATTCTGGATGGCGATGATGCCTGGGCGTTATTCGATGCATCAGCTAAAGGTGATTTAGGAAAAGTGTCCGCCTTGTTGGAAAAAGATCGAAGACTAGTGAACGCTCAGTACTGGTATCAGTTCCCCATTCACCGAGCGGTCGAGGCGGGGCATGTCGAGGTTGTTCGAATTCTCCTGGAGCATGGTGCCGATCCAGGTCAATCGCGTTACACCTATGATTCTTGGGACAAACTGCTATTAAAAGCTCGTCAAATGGAGCACGCCGAAATGGAGTTGCTGCTGCGTAGGTTTATGGAGCAGCGATTCAAATATCAACCTGGATTTGACTTGCTCAAGAACGCAATCATTTCGAGAGGGTCGTCTGCGATTCAACAGGTGCTTGAACAGTATCCACATTTAGTTGCAGCCAGCGATGCACTAGGAAACAATGCTCTTCACTGGTGCGTCATTACTCGTCAAATGGATTGGATCAAACGATTCGCTTCTGCTGGCACACCAATTGACGCATTACGAGCCGATGGGCATTCCCCGGTCTTACTGGCTGCCTCAGGTGCAACGGACTATTGGTATCGTGAGACGCGAGGTCGGTCACATACAACGCTTCGAAATACATCGGTGTTGGTTGGTTTTTTGCTTGCCCTGGGAGCCGAATACACTGCATCTGTGGCGGCGGCTATTGGAGACCAGGAACGGCTGGAGCAATTGATTAAGATCGATCGAGAAGCTGCCAGGCGGCTGGACTCGTCGCGTTTCAGTCCGCTTTCACGAGCTGCGGTATCAGGCTACTTGCACATCGTCCAATTGCTTCTCGAACACGGTGCCGACCCGAATATGCCGGAAGAGTGTGCACCGGAGGGCCGAGCCCTTTGGGAGGCTTGCCGTGCGAACCATGTCGATGTTGCGAAGTTGTTGCTCGATAATAGTGCGAACCCAAATGCAGGCGTCGATTCATGTGAGTGCTGCTTAACGATCGCGGAGGTTTACCATGGTGAGCAAGCCAAACCATTGCAGGAACTCCTGCGCAGTCACGGAGCGTATTGGCCTCCATATCGCATGGACTTGGAACAGTTGAAACAGTCGATTCGCGACAGGTCGCCCGTTATTCAGCATGACGAGTTTCTTCGATGTGCCATGCAGAACTGTGATATGGAACTACTCGAGCTAATCCTTAACTCAGTTGACTCTGTTATAGATCGTCTGGAAACGGGGGGTGAACTGACCGGACTCAAGGATCCAGCGTTGATTCGGAAGCTCCTTGAGCGGGGACTCGATCCTACGCGGCGCAACTGGCGCGGGCAGACGCTTGTCGAGGTGTGTCGTGAAAGTGGCAACGACATCCTGGAGCAAGTTATGACGAATTCGAATGATACGTTGACTTGAGGAGCTCTCAACGAAGATGCCGTTCACCAAAACCATACCGATTCTGCGAATCCTTGACGAAGCCAAGGCGATGGAATTTTACGTGGACTTCCTTGGCTTCCAACTGGACTGGGGCAATCGAGCCTCGGGTGCATTGTTTGTGCAGGTATCTCTGGATGAATGTGTGCTTCACCTTTCGGAACACAGCGGTGATGCGTGTATAGGGGCTGCGGTCAAACTACATACCAATAACATTGAAGAATATGTCGCACGGCTGTTGAGTAGAAAGTTCCCTCATGGCGTTGCAGAGCAGAGTCCCGGGGTAGAGGCTCAACCTTGGGGTAGTTTGGATATGGTGCTCGTTGATCCATTCGGCAATCGGCTGATCTTTACGAACGCAAGTGCGCCGGTGCGACGTGGGTCAACCAGCTATTCGGCGTAAGGGAATTTCTATGACAACAGAAGACATCGTGGCATTGCTTCAGAAAATGGGAAACGAAGGTACAGCGAGAGTCCTCCGCAATCATGGAGCTCACGATCCTTGCCTTGGCGTCAAAATCGGCGATATGAAGCCGCTGCAAAAGCAGCTCAAAAGGAACTACTTGCTTTCGCTTGAACTCTACGATACGGGCATATCTCGGTTGGAAGTTATATCAGTTCCTTCACCGACGCTGCGATCGAAGCTGGACATCGGATCGGCGTTTTGAAAGTCGACATCGGCAACACGGACTGCAATGTGCCGTTTGCGCCAGACTACAATCAAAAAGTAAAAGCTCGCGGCAGCATTGGAAAGAAGCGTAAGTCTTCCATGTGCTGACGTAGCGGCACCGTTCGAGCAATTTACTAACCGAGACACTCAACTCTGACCAAATTCCTCGACAAATCACCGATTGATCCGTTCTTAGTTCGTAATTTGGCGATCGCTCGAAACCGTCTCCAACTCACTTGCACACACTGTGTTAATAAAAACGGGGATCCGCCACCTGGAGATGCGTCGTTCGAGAGTTCTTTGCCACGAAGGTTGGAAGGCGTCTTTGTGCTTCTCAAGCATGTGCTCGAGGATGATGTAAGGCTTGAGGTCGTTTTCGAGCTCCAACATGCTCTGGATTTCGGGCCAGAACTTATCGAATTCGGTGACGCGTGTGGTATAGGCTCTTGGAGCTTTTGCTGAACTGGGCGAGGCGCTTAGATCCTCGGTGTATTTGCGAGCAGTTTTGCGATCCACATGGCATTCCTTTGCACAACGAGAGATGGAGTAGTTTGATTGACGAAGGCGTCTAAGTTTCGAAGTTTTCCACTGACTGATCACGGCAAGCTCCTCCTTGGTTTGAGCAAGCCGTAACAGATAAAAAATCGACGAACTGGGGAATTCTAGTTGTCGCTCAATTCAGCCAAAAATTTAGCTAGCGTTTCCGGAAGGCTGGGTAATTGTAGTTGTCGCCAGCTGGGGCAAAACGCTTGTCGCTAGACACGGCGGCCTGCTAAAGAGCTACAGTCGGGTCGCGGCTCGACTCTTTCAACAACGTTTCCATTGCAAACCATCGATGCGCCAAAGGGCCGCGCAGATCGTGTGATCAATTGCCAATTGATGCCAAACCGTCTGTTCGAATGCCTTTGATCTCAGGGCGTTCGTGACTTGCGACGAAAATCTAGGTCAAGAACATCGACGATTTCGCTCGAACCTAGTTTCTGCGCAGGGCGGACGGTCGAGACCGTTTCCCAAATGAAGTTTCAACTGTCGCTTCGCAGGATCTTGTCCATTTTCTTTCCCTTCGCCAACTCGTCCACCAGCTTATCCAAATATCGAACTTGTTGTGTAAGCGGGTTCTCGATCTCTTCCACTCGATATCCGCAAATTACACCGGTGATAAGGTGCGTATTGGGGTTCAACTTGGCGTGCTCAAAGAACTGTTCGAAGGTCAGTTTATCTTGAATGTGCTTCTGCAATTTTTTCTCATTGTACCCGGTCAACCACTCGATCACTTGATGCAGTTCTTCTTTCGTCCGCCCTTTCCTTTCGACCTTCGTAACATAGTGTGGATAGACCGAAGCAAACGTCATTTGTACGAATCGGTCGTCGTGATGGCTTGTGCTTTTCATACTTGTCACTCGTGTATCTTGTGTTCTATTTCAGTCGTTCCAGCTTCCCTTTTCGACGGACGATGTTTTTGTAGTCCCACTGGATGACCTTGGCCTTCTTGAGCCAGAGCCGCAAATCGGCTTTGTTGATCTCTGAAGCGTCATGGAAAAACACCGACGCATCCTTGAACTTCTTGCCGAGAATGTCCAACCCCGGTTCGTCGAAATCTGCACCGCTCCAAAACATCAAGCGGATTCCACCCTTCTGCTTACTGTAGCCGACGATCGGATTGGCATCCAGGAACCAGACCGGATGCGCATGCCAAATCTTGCTTTCCGCTCCGGACACGCCTCGGTCGATCTCGGCAGCAAGTACATCGCATATGTCCTTGTCGCCAGGTTCCATCATCTGGTTGTATTTCGCGATCGTCGGGTCCATGTCATTTCTCCCATTGTTGAATCGAATGGAGGTTCTTCCCTGACTTCATATATCCAGCGGAATCCAAATCCCCTGCCGCCCAAGCGGCCAGTGCCGGTGCCGGCGTTGAACGCGGATGTGTAGCGTTCGAATCACCGGGCGTTCGGACGACTTCCCTATTTCTTCTTCCCGCCGACACCAGGCACGGCCGCAATTTGTGTCATCCACGCTGCGATCTGACGTTCGTCGAGGTCATCAACGGATCTCAGTTCCACGCCCCGCGTGGACTTCCCCATCGCCACGGGCGTGACCGGTGGCACTGGAACAAGCGATGCGCCATTCACGAACATGAGCTTGACGTGCCCCGCAAAACCACCGCAACAGAAACACCATCCGTCGCCAACCCCATAGTATGACATGCCCCACTTCACCGAGCGCTGCAGGCTGGGCAACGTCTTCGCCGCCAAGGCATCGACTCTCTCG
>JANMHA010000491.1:0-17208 GCA_031374925.1 Pirellula sp.
AAAGAAGCTCATGCGACGCTGATGGCTATAAGCGCTTAGGTCCACAAGAATATCTATTTCACGCTCTTCCACATGTGCGGCCAGTTGCTGGTCATTTAGACCACTCACGTCGGTTACCGTATCGCTTGAAACGGGTTGATATCCAGGAAACCGAGATTCGAACGTTTTGTCGCTCAGCAAATCGATTCGAAACGCTTCTCGATTGTGCCGATTAATTAACCCCCAGACGGGTTTCATATAATTCCGTCCACCGAAATGTGCAGACAAGTAGGCAATATGGATCGGCCTTTTGCTATCCCTATGACTGAATGCGGTTTTGCGAATCCCAAATGGGGAATTTGATTTTACCGCAGCAAGTCGAGTCGCCCAATCGCGACGTGCTGAAATAATGTCAGCATTCGTTGACATTGGAGCATTCGGTACGAGGTTCGCAATTCCTTGCCAGGGATCAAGCTGATCGGTAAGCCCGACGGCTCGACGAAGGGATTCCAGCGCGCGGTCTAGGTCCCCTAGCGTAAACAGTGCCGTCGCTAGATTATGGTGCGTAGCAGGGTTGGTGGCATCCTGTTCAAGTGCGCGCTCAAAAGCTCCGATTGCCTGCGCAAATTCACAAACCAGCAACAATAGATTTCCAATCTTGTTCCAAATGGATGCGGTACCTCCTCCGAAACCAATGATTGCGTCGTAGGCACGCAGTGCATCAATATTCCTACCCTCCTCAGCAGCCGTATCGCCGGACTCTTCAAGCGATCTGAGAGCTCCAAGCGAGTTATTTCGAATAAGATTATTGAATGTCATTTTGCCTCCAAATAACGCGTGCGCTGTGGACGAGCGGACGGCACGGCGGAGCGTGCCTGCTCCTTTTGTCGGTTGTGCCTTTACGAGTTGCTGGCTGCAGTAAGGGTATTTTTGAGCAACATCGCGATGGTCAACGGGCCGATGCCGCCTGGTACTGGCGTGATGGCTCCGGCGATTTTGGAAACGGATTCAAAATCCACGTCACCGACGATCTTGTCGTCCAGTCGATTGATACCAACATCGATGACCACTGCACCTGGTCGAACCATATCGGCGGTGATAAAGTTCGGCTTGCCGATGGCAACCACAAGAATTTCAGCACGCCGCGTTATTTTTGCTAAGTCTGCGGATTGGCTGTGGCAGCACGTCACAGTCGAATTGGCGTTGGTTGGACCGAGCGGTCCTGACTTTTGAAGGAACATCGACACCAACGGTTTGCCAACGATGTCGCTTCTGCCGACGACGACCACTTCTTTGCCGACGGTCTCGATTTCACAGCGGCCAAGCAATTGCATAACCCCGTGCGGAGTGCACGGCAAGAAACGAGGGCGGCCTTGAGAAATGAGCCCTACGTTTTCAGGTGCAAAGGCGTCCACATCTTTGGCCGGCAGCACGGCATCAAGCACCTCGCGTTCCTGGATTTGCTTGGGCAAAGGTAACTGCACCAAAATCCCATGGATTTTGGGATCGCTATTTAGTTGTGCAAGCAGCGCCAGGAGTTCGCTGGTCGTCGTACTGCTCGGCATTCGAAATAGTCGGCTTTGAATCCCAGCTTTTTCACAAGCGATTTCTTTGTTTCGGACGTAGACATGGCTGGCAGGGTCATCACCAACGAGAATAGCTGCCAAGCAAGGCTGGATGCCACGTTGCTCCATCAATGCTGCTACTTCCGTTGTGATTTCTTTTCGAATTTGAAGGGCGAGGGATTTGCCATCTAAAATGCGCGCGGTCATTAGAATTGTTACTGAAAAGAGTTGTTGATTTTCAGCCGATGCGGTGGTCAATTTCGGGATATCGGCAAAATCCTCATTTGTTATATTGTTTCCCCGGGTGGTTCGTCGAGTCACCCGGTCGTCATTCGCCACCATACAAGCAAACACGTTAGAAAACATTCCCTAAATGGCCGACAACGAAAACCCTGCCGAAGAAAAGCTTAGTCCTGTCGAAGGGATGAAGATTGCAAGCAACTATCTCCGCGGAACCATTGGAGCGGAGCTAGCCGCTACGACAGACCATTTCGGCAAAGATGATATCCAACTTTTGAAGTTCCACGGAACGTACCAGCAAGACGATCGAGAAGCCAGAGGGGCTGCAACGGAAAGCGGCAAATCGGAAAAGGCTTATAGCTTCATGGTGCGAAGCCGAATTCCAGCCGGCATCATGACGAGTCCCCAGTTGATCGCGCATCTGGATTTGTGCGATGCAATTGGTAATACAACGCTCAAGGTGACCACACGCCAAGGCCTACAACTTCACGGTATTCTCAAGTCCGATTTGCGCCAGTGCATTCGCCGCATCAACGATTGTCAGCTCAGCACCTTGTCAGCGTGTGGTGACGTCAATCGCAACGTGATGGCTTGTCCCGCTCCATATAAGGACAACGTGCGACCAGTGATTCAGAAGCTCGCCTACGATTTCGCGATGCACCTAGCTCCTAGCACCAAGGCGTACTACGAGCTATGGCTCAAGGATCCTGAATCGGGCGAAGAAACGCTAGAGGGGGGCAGTGATGAGATTTACGAGCCGATCTACGGCAAAACTTACTTGCCACGTAAATTCAAGACAGCGATCGCATTACCCGATGATAACTGCGTCGACGTTTACACCAATTGCTTGGGCTACATTGCTGTGATCCGCGAGGGCCAAATCATTGGCTACAACGTGGTGGTTGGCGGCGGCTTGGGCATTACCCCTAGCGCCAAGAAAACGTTCCCTCGCCTTGCAACTCGAATGGCGTTTGTCACGCCTGAACAAGCGATTGCAGTCGGTGAAGCGGTGGTCAAAGTGCAACGCGACTTCGGCAATCGTGGAGACCGAAAACGTGCTCGACTCAAGTACCTGATCCACGACGAAGGAATCGATTGGTTCCGCGCTAAAGTTGAGGAATACTATGGCAGCAAACTTGCGGACTGCACCCACGACGATGTTCGAGAGCACAATGATCACATGGGCTGGGACGCGCAAGGGGACGGGAAGTGGTTCTATGGGTTCAATGTCGAGAACGGCCGTTTGTATGACAACGAAGATCGTGCTTGGAAGGCAGCCCTCCGGGACATTTGCCAAGAACTGAATCCTGAGATTCGACTCACAGCGCACCAAAGCATCTTGTTTTGCGATATCGAGGAAAAGAACAAAAGCAAGCTCGAGGGACTTATCAAGAAACGAGGGCTGCCACTCACCGAAGAAATATCCAACGTGCGACGATGGTCGATTGCTTGCGTTGCCATGCCAACATGTGGGCTAGCCATTACGGAGAGCGAACGCGCATTGCCCGGTTTGATCGACGATCTAGAAAAAGTTCTTGCGGACATGGGACTGGACAAGGAGTTGTTTACGCTTCGAATGACAGGTTGCCCAAATGGTTGTGCTAGGCCTTATAATGCCGACATTGGCTTGGTTGGTAAAGCCAAGGGGAAATACACTATGTACGTTGGCGGCACACGGCTCGGAACCCGGCTTGCCTTCATTTTCAAAGATCTCGTTCCTTTCGAGAGTATCGTTTCGACGCTCAAGCCATTGTTTTTAGCGTTCAAAACGGACCGACTGGATGGCGAAACGTTCGGCGATTTCTGCACTAGGGTTGGAAACGAACAGCTCAACAAATGGCACGATGAAGCGAAGTTGCCAGTGTGACGAGCGAGATTTTCATCTGGAGTGCTGGGATTCATCTCAGCCTTAAGAACCATCGGCGTCGGGAGCGGCAAAGTCTTCCTTCGAAGACAAGCTCCAAGCCGAAGAAAGTGCTAGTGTCGCCTTTCGCTCTGCGAAAGTGCGCCTCGTTAACACACTTTTGCGGAGCAAAAGGCGACAATGAAATCGACACTGCCATCTTCACGCGACGTAGGGTAGCAATAGCTCTCGAATGCGCGATGGAATCTCAATGCTAGATAGGCTTCCACCAACACGAGAGCAGCATACGCTGGTAATTTTTCCCAAAGCGATAGTCCTATTTCCGATTGATAGTTGGTGTTGGTAGGTGACGCTCTTCGCCCCAAGGGACGAAATCCAAGTTTGCACAGAAATCAGGTCTTCAAACTTGACGGGCGATTTGAATTCGCATTCGACCTTCACTCTCGGCCAGTTGCAACGCGGAACCAGTGATTCATTATGGAGAGAGGAATTGGCAGAGGCGACGCTTAAACCAAGGGACCGGAGCAAAGCGTGCTCCGCTTGCTCCATATAGATTATTAGCGATGAGAAGTGGGCTATGCCTGCAGCGTCAGTCTCGCAGAATTCGACTCGACGCTCAGAAGAAAAAACCGAAGGCATTACTCGCCGACGTACGGCATCAACGCCATGAATCGAGCTCGCTTGACGGCTTGGCTTACGGCATGCTGGCTAGCAGCCGAGCATCCCGATTTTCGTCGACTTACAATTCGGCCATGACGATTTACTAACTTTGTGAGCAGCTCTACGTCTTTGTAATCCACGTACATGGGTCGAGGGCGCTTGCCATCGACCAGCAACGGATCGCGTTTTTTGATTTTGGTCCGAAGACGCGCCCTTTTTCGGGGAACTCTTTTTCCATTTGGGGGGCGACGCGAATTGAACATAGCCAGCGAGTTTAGTTAAAACGAAACGAAATGAAAAAACGCAGCGCGTTTAGGGCCCCGTATCGTAGCCGTTCGTGAAAACTCCTTCAATAGCCAATGGGGGTGGTTGTCGCTCATTTTTTTCGCCAGATATCCGCTGAACCGGTTTCCATTGAATCCTTGTGGTTGGATTGATTCTTGCAACCCGTATCTCAAACCCTACAATCCACAAATCCCGCCTGCGCCTTTGCAGAAATGCAACCTGCGCCCGATCTGCCGAAGTATTTCGAAGTGTATTCCGATGACAACCCTTGTGAATTCGTTTCTGAGGAGATTTATCGTGAAGAAAAGCATTCCACTGGATTCGGCGATTGAAGAGACTTTTCGTGTTTTGGGACTTGGGTCGAATCTTGCCAGTGTGGAGGTGCTTGGTCGGGCGCTGGCTAGTCCAATCGTGTCGGTTCGGAATCTTGCATTGCAGACATTGATTCACCGTGGCGGGGAAGCTGATATATCTGCCATATTGGAGAGGATTGACCATTGCAACGAATCCGAGTTGCCTTTTCTTGCGAAACAAGTTTCTGCTTTGGTAGTCCCAATTGAGATCGGGCTTGGCGACAGAAATCCGCTCAAACGTCAAAGGTCTTTGTGCGCCATCGCTAAGCTACAAATTGCTTCCCAATTCCATCATCTTGTTCGCGCAGCCCAGTCTCCGGATGACCCGCAGCAAATTGTCGCGGCAGAGCTTGTTTTCGGTTTGGCATGCAAGTTAGGTGCAGAAGCTCGCCGGAATAAGGGGAGGTCGAGTAACCCAAATAGAGAACGGTTGCTTTCGGATCTATGGCAATCGACGTTGCAGTTCGACGACCACAAAATTCTGCAAATCGTTGACGCATGGCTATGCGCGTCTCATTGGGAAGACAATGCGTTCAAAGTCCTTTTCAAACCAACTCCTAGCAATCCGATTTACAAGTTCGCAATGCGGCAATTGAAGCGCTCGCACCTGCCTCAAATTACTGAACTGTTGGCCGGAATTCTATGGAGCCAAGGGCCGAGTCCAGAAGCGGTAAGAGAGCTTGGGGAAAGGACAGAACATACTATGGCTATTCAGCTTGCTGAATACGTCATCAAGTTTGGAATTACTCCCTTCGTGACGAATAACCTAGCTATGAAAATCCCGATACAGTGCATTGAGCGAATGGATTTCGCAGACAGTGCTTTCTCGCTTGCACATCGCTGCGCCATGGTTCAGCTTTTGGCCGTGGCCGACACTTCCCCAGACAAAATCATTCTTGGCATCACAAAACTGCTTGAAACCGAGGATCCTAAAGTGAATCTCGCTTGTTCCAAGGCCATTCGCAATATCCGATCGTTGAAGCCAGAGATTGTGGTTATGGTATTGAGCGATTGTTTTGACGCGCCTGGTATGAAGCCTTATGACCCACTACCCTGGAAATCCAGTTTGCGAACTGCGATCGAGAGATTGATTGAACTTTATCCGCATCAGTCGCCCGCGGTGCGAAGTAGTATCGAATTTATCTTTTCCGATTTTCGGTGCGAAGAGCTGATCAAACACTTAGACGACTGGCCGGATTCCCACTTGAACGCTTACGCCAAGATTGTACGCATCGCAGAGGTTGGATTTGTCCAGTTCATTGAAAGGGACGCACTATCCCAGTCCGCCATCAAACGAAGTCGAGCCATCCGCGCGGTTCGATTTCTGGGCTTGGACAACGGTCTTGCCGCGATCGCTATCGAAGCCATCGAAGACAAAAGTGAAAAAGTTCGTCTTGAAGCGATCTATGCGATCGCAACCGGACGCAACCGAAACGAGGCGATCGAAATTCTTCGTCCGCTGATACGAGATGATGATCAATCGGTCAAAACCGCCGCAAGTTTTGCGCTATCCAGTCTAGGAGTTTAGCAATCCATGAATGATGAAATTCCGGTTTGTTTGTCTGCAATATTGCGTATCGAAGGCTACGACCGCCTAATCGTAAAATGGTGGTGGTTGGGCCTAGCCATAATTGCCTTGATGGTTCTACTTGCTAGTTGGCGATTGTCCGTTCAAATCATTTTGTGGTGGAAAAAGCCCCGGTCGAATCCGAGGGCCCTCTTCAGACAGCTGGTGCGTGTTCACCGGCTAAATGCGAAAGAAAAAGCCTTGATTTACGGACTTGCAACAAAACTACCCCGTGGCGTTCCGGCCGCAATTCTCTTTGCCGACCCCTCCAGTTGGGCTTGGAATCAAATAAAAGAGCCAATGCTTCTCGACTCCATGGAAAAATTGTACGCCAAGATCTTTGGGTTTCCCCGTGATCGCTTAGGAAGTTAATGGTATAAACTCGGGAAATCGCACGTTTGGTAATGAATCGTCTGGAGAGTTTTCCGTGTCCGAAATTGATAAAAAGCTTGCAACACTTGGCCTTTCCCTGCCGCCTGCGCCGAAACCCGTTGGTCTATACAAACCAATGCTCATTGTTGGAAACTTGGCCTATCTTTCCGGTCATGGACCACTCCAGTCGGACGGCAAGCTCATGCTCGGACGTGTTGGGGCAGACATGACCCTGGAACAGGGGCAAATGGCGGCTCGACAGACTTCTCTGGCGATGCTTGCAACGCTTCGGGCGGGATTGGGTTCGTTGGATCGAGTCGTCCGCGTTGTGAAAATTCTTGGGCTGGTCCGATGCACGGATGATTTCGGGCAAACTCCAGCCGTGATCAACGGATGCAGCCAACTTTTTGTAGACCTTTGGGGAGACGATCTCGGGATCGGCGTCCGTAGCGCACTGGGAACCAATGCCCTGCCAGGCGGTATGGCCGTCGAAGTTGAAGCTATCTTCGAAATCAAGTCCTAGTCATGACCGAACGTCAAACCCTGTCCTTTATTTCCAAGGCTATGGAGCGTGCAGGTCTCCATCCGAAGACCAAATATGGGCAAAACTTTCTTGTCGATCTCAATTTGCTCGATATCCTCGTCAAAGGATCGGATATTCAAAAAACAGACGTGATCCTCGAGGTAGGCACGGGGATGGGCTCTTTGAGCAAGCTCATGGCGCCCCTGGCTGGCGCTATTGTTACCGTCGAAATCGACCGAGATCTTCAAGCCCTGGCTGCAAAAGAACTTCGCGGTGCAGACAATATTACAATGCTTTCATGCGATGCACTTCGCAACAAGAACCACATGCGAGAAGAAGTCTTGGTCGCGGTACGCGAACGACTGGCCAGCATTCCCGGCTCCCGGTTCAAACTGATCGCAAACTTACCGTACAACGTTGCGACTCCAATCATCAGCAACTTGCTCACCGTCGATCCCTTTCCTGATCGAATGGTAGTTACGATCCAAAAGGAGTTGGCGCAGCGAATAATCGCGGAGCCAGGCTGCAAAGACTACAGCGCTTTAACGATTTGGATGCAGAGTCTTTGCGATTGTGAAATACTTCGTATCTTGCCTCCAAGCGTTTTTTGGCCGAGCCCGAAAGTGGATTCTGCCATCATCCGCGTAATGCCCAATCCAGCTAAGCGAAGTCGCATCGTTGACCTCGAGTATTATCATTCTCGTTTGCGGGCACTCTTCTTTCATCGTCGTAAGTTTCTGAGAAGCCAGTTATTTACTGCCACGCAGGATGATCTTTCGAAACCGCAGATCGACGAAATACTAGAGAAACTCAATCTTGCTCCCAATCTTCGAGCTGAGCAACTCACCGTAGAGCAGATTATTGAGTTGTTAGAGGCGACCCGCCTGATGACGGTGGCAAATCCTGTCGCCAGCAAAGCATAAGTACGAGAGCCTCGCATGTTTACAGGACTGGTTGAAGCGAAAGTGACTCTCGTCGACTCGGTGATTGAAGGTGCCGGCAAACGCATGGGATTTGATCTCGGCCCGATTGGCGACGGCGTTCGCATCGGGGACAGCATCGCGCTCAATGGCTGTTGCTTGACGGTCGTGGCCATCGATGGCACGAAATGCTGGTTTGAATTGGGTTCAGAAACGCTTTCCCGCACCAGCCTCGGCAAGCTTGAACTGTCGCATGAGGCCAATTGCGAGCGGTCGCTCAAAGTCGGGGATAGACTGGGTGGTCATTATGTTACTGGGCACATCGATGGCCAAGGCACTCTGGACCGTCGTCGCGACGAAGGGGAGTGGTCTTACTTTTATTTTAAGGCGCCTGTCGGTTTGCTTCGACAGATGGCCAGCAAGGGTTCGATCACGATCGATGGCGTTAGCCTCACCTTGGTGGACGCCAACGACGAGTTCTTTAGTGTCGCGTTGATACCGCATACGCTCAGTCATACAACGCTGGGCAGTTTGCAAGTTGGCGACCAAGTCAACTTAGAAACCGACATCCTTGCAAAGTATGTGCAACGAGCAATCGGATAAAATGGAAAACACCTTGGGCCAGTTGTGATCGATGAAGTCCTCTCGCCGCAGGGCGTCAGCAAGAACGTTTCGGCTGCGGACTTCTCGCAGGATTACGGAACCACCAGTTCATTCTTGACGCGATCGATTCCCGGTTCGAAACTCAATAGTTGCACGAGCAGATCTGAAATTCGAACCGTGTTCACTTGACCTCTCAAAATCGCTGTGTTACCGGCCATCGTGACGCGTGCGTTTCCTCCCGAAACTTGTGCGATGCGATCGCTGACGTCTTGGCTGGCTGGCCCTTCGACGATGGGTTCGCTTTGAGACGCCGTTGTCCTAAAGTCAATTTCCAGACGCGGGTAGTACATTCCTTTCGCGGGTTGCGGAGGTAGTGGTCGGTTGATCTTGGTCTTAGTCGTTTCAATGCGAAGATTTTCAACCGCCGACGGAACGCGACCAATTCCTATTGCCTGCCCCGCCCCAACGAAGCCATTGAGGTCACTTCGATTCGAACCTACAAAATCTTGACTCGAACGGTTGCCTCGCACAAATCGCGTGTTGTTCACCTGCATTCTGGTCCCAAGGGAACCGATTGCATTGGCTGCCTGCCCGATGCCACCCGTGCTTGCAAGCCCTGTTCCTGCATTTGGAGGCGTGGTTCCGCCCATTGCCCTTTGCTGCGTCAGAGAGGTTGCAGGAGCACCTATGACACGATTTCCGATGAGCTGTGCAGAAGCCAGTTCGTATTGCATGAAGAACACGATTAGGGACATCAACATGGAAACTTGAAACTTGCAACCGTGAACGATCATTGAATGTCTCCAGCTGTGTTTTCTTGCTTTTTCGAACATGCTTCCCCAATCGATTGCCCCAATTGAATCCAGTGCATGTCCTCGTTGACTCGCACCAGAACTTTGCTTGTAAGAACTTCAAGGACCGCGATATCATGCAGCGCGACCGGGATTTGATTGCCTACCGAAATGGTTTTAGTGGTGCCTCTACTGTCGATACGAAACCAAGCTTGAGCGATCCCCTCGCGATTGGATGTGATGGCTTTCAGCTCGATGTCGAACAACGCTTTGGCAAAACCTCGAGCAAATAGATTGCGGCGAACGAAATGATTGTACGTGCTCGGCGCGACATCAGCCTCGTCGGCAATCTCCCAATCACTTAGTTTCTGCTTGTTCGCGGATGCTTCCAGGCAAAGAACTTCGATGGATAAATCAGCATCCAAGCGGCCTTCGTTACCGATCGGGTTGAGCGTGATCGCGCGAATCTTGTGCAGATGTCCGGCTTTGCGAAAAGCGTTCAGAAAATTCGATAGTTTTGCGAGGGTCGCTTGGCCTCTCAATGAAAAGTTGATGCGGTGACCGATAAGTTGACGCTTGCCTTTCTTGGTTCGGGAGCGAATTTCGAGTGGGATCGGCTGAGCCGCATCCACGGAAGCAGATGCTAACTCGTTGGTCTCGATCAAATTGAGTAACCATTGTTGATATAAGGATCTCGCCAACTGCGGATCATCAGGCAGTGCTCTACCGGCCAAGGACTCCAGCCGCTTGCCTTGCTTTTGTGCAACGAGCTGTTCGGATTTGGATGTGTTTAGCTTTTCGTTAAGGTCTTCCATCTGGTTTGCAAGCTGCTGGCTCGGTCTCTCGATCCAACTGCGATAGAGCGTGTCGAGCCCATAGAGACCAAAGACAGCTAGCCCAGCGAACATTAGCCATTTGATACGGGGAGTCATAATGGCTTCTCCGCAGATGCAACGCTTGGCTTTTCTACCTTTTTACTTGGAGAGACGCTCGTTTGCTTTGGTCCATAAGCGTTTTGTTTTTGGACTTCAATTGGAAAAGAGACCCTCGTCTCGAACTGCCAAGGATACTCAGCTGCATTTTGGTTTTGACTTATCTGTTTGCTTGTGGCCCCGTATTTCGCGCTTCGGATGCGCGACTCCAGTTGCGAGATGAATTCCTGCTCGGCAACTTGAACAGAGAGGTCGATCGTTGCAGAATTCGCTGTCGCCGAAGCAGTTAATCTTCGAACGGTAGCGTCCTGCCCTTCCGGTAGTCGGCTCGAGAGTTCGTTCAGTTCCGATAGCCAATCAACTTGATCCGACAACCAGGCTTGAACGGCGAGAACCTGATCTGATTTTTCTTGGTACTTGGCGGTTACTTTTTTTGTGTTTTCTAGTTCTTTTTGGAGACTATCGACTTCGATTTGCAGCCGCCAAACATCGGACAACAAGAAATAGACCGCAAGACACAAGACGGAGGCTGCACCAGCCCCGATAGCCGCCCATCGGTGCATTGGGTTCTTTGGTTTCGGAGCCTGCTTTGGAGCTAATAAGTTAACTGGGAGCACATTATTAACGAAGTCCCAGGCAGCCCCAGCATTGGCGGCGGATGTGATGGTGGTTTCGCTCGCCTCACGATCACTTACGTCGGAATCGGTTTTTTTGGTGGAGGTGAATTCCCAATCTACAAGTGGATCTATCGAATGAATCGACGACTCCCCTCGAGCCTCAAGCGCTCTCGCAACTTGAAGGGCTGCATCGCTGGTCGCAAACACATACCAACCCATTTGCAATTCGGCTGTCTCCTGCGGCAGTAGCGTCAGACATCGCTGCATTTCCATCCAAATCTGCTCCGCAACACGCGCCGGATCATCCGTACTCAATCGGATAGTTCGAAGCAGGATCGGCTCAGCGCCACGACAAACCGCCAGTTCGACTTCACCGGTATATAGATGTATCGCAACAGCCAACGTCTCGTTCGAAATATTTTGGCGACGCAGTAATCCCAGCGGCGCGAGATGTCGAGAGCAGATTGCCGTTAACTTAAATCCGGCCGCCGCCACTTGCTTCTGCAACGAGCTGAGTTCCTTGGCTGGTAGCGCGAAAACCAAAACTTGATTGCCTACAGTCTTTTCGCTTTTTGGATTGGCGACAACGTGGAAATCGATAATAGGCGGTTCATCGGTCTCGCCCAGTTGCTGCTCTACCTCGCTCGCAATGAGGCTAGGCAATTCGCTTTCCTCCGCAGGAGGCAAATTTAGCGTCGGAAGATCTAACTCAGGACGCGACAAGAGAACAACGAGACGTTGAACCGAGATCGAGTGGTCGCGAAAATGGTTCGCCAACGCCAACAGAGGAGCGCCAGCTTCCGCATACGCAATCGCGCCGACATCTTCTTCCGTTAGGCTCTTGGACTTTAAGGAAACCAAAAGGAAGTAGATTTGCTCGCGGTCCCAATGCACTACGGCAATACGTCCTGTACCCGTACTGCGAGTCGCGAGATTTCGGAATTTCGATAATCGTTCCAATAACGTCATGGTTTTGAATCAGCCAGTTGCTCAATCGGAAAACCGCGGTCCCAAGGATGCCAGACCTTTTGATTTCGAAATTGGGTGGGGTTTTGACGAGCGTCAATCGTCGCTGTGATCCGATATACGGCGCTCTGATTGTCACGGTATCCGACTGCCTGCACCGAATAAACATCGCTGCGGCACGTAAGGTAGGGTTCTAACTCTTTCAGTTTGGCGAGATCGACAACGTCGACTAGCCATGCGATAGTGTCTTGCTCCTGGGCTTTCCCAGAAGTGTTCGTCGATCCTGTTCGGTGCTGTACGATGCGTTGGGCGAGTGACAAATCCAGACCGGGAACACCGGCCAGAACTTCTATGGGAGCCTCGGTGGCATCGATTCGCCCCTCCGAAATCGGCGACATGTCGGCAGTTACATCGTCAAGCACTCTTCCAAGATAGTTACGGACCTCGGACAAGTCACTTGAAAAGGGATTGCGAAGAGTCCTTTTTGCGGGAGAGGTTTGATTTGTTGGGCTACTGGATGGATTGGCTGTGATTGCAACTGGTAGATCCACCACAGCTCCTACTAGATCGAGTGGACTTCGAAACGTGAACGTTGAGGCTTTTCCAAAATCAGGAGTCCAATCCTGGACCAGTTCTGTAACGGTCGCGTTTCCTTGGTTTTGAGTTGTTGGAGTAGATGGAGTTGTTGGAGCAGATGGAGCAGATGGAGCAGATGGAGTTGAGGGAGTTGAGGGAGTTAGAGGAATCAAAATGGGGGGTGGAGTTATGGGAATCAAAATGGGGGGTGGAGTTGTTGGAGGTGCAGGATTGATAGGAGCTGGGGCTTTTGGCGTGGAAATGCTGGGGCTGGTCGCATCGGTGGATTTGGGTGAAGACGGGATGGGCGCGTTTGGAGCCCCGTTGCTCGGTCCGAACTGACGCATTGCAATCACAAAATTCGCCCAATCCGCCGACCAAACCAAAGACAGTTGCCGATGAAGCGATTGAAGATCAGGTTCATTCAAGTAGATCCTCGGCTGTCCATCGCGAGTCGCATTGCGATGTCCACTTACCCAAGTTAGAAATCGTTGCAACGGCATGAAACCGCCGGATGGATTCGTCGCACCAACCCCTTGCGGTGACGAACTCGGATCTCTACGGAGTAGTTGGCTCGCCAATCGAATCTCCAGCGGGTCAAGCTGATAGTTTTGATTGAGATCGCCACCGAACCAGGCAAGCCGCAGATCATCGAGAGATGCAATTTGATTTTGCGTGCCACCGTTGTCGATACGCCCGGAAACCCCGAACTGCCGGAGCCAAGCATCAACCATCGATTCGCTGACACCTGGCAAACCCATTAAGGTAGTTCTCGCGTGTCCAGGCATCCTCTCGTTCCAAGCAATCAACGTAGGTATATGAAGCTTGGCGGTTTCGTTCTCCAATCCGAAACGAATAGGCAGCGAAGGAGTACCGGAAATTTGCGACGAAGAGAGCGGATTGTTGACTGGGCCATCCATAGCTTGGGGCGAGACCAAACAAAAACGCCACGCATTCGGATCTCGGTTGGAACTCGACGAAGTTATTGTGGCGTCCACTGCGATATCGCGAAAGACCGATGCGTTGTCCAATAATCCTCCAACGCTCATCCGTTGAGTGGCGGGCATCTCAACCATTGCCGCAGCCAATTCCAATCCGCTGATGGCAGCCAGTCTCGCGTGAACCTGCTCCTCGTGCAATCGAGTCAAGCGATACTGACTCTCCATGTAGAACGAGAATCGATAGGCCCCTAATGCGATCAACATCACGAGAACAACAACGACCAACAATGCCATGCCTTCGCGTTGGCTGTTTCGTTGATATTTAGAAATTCGCTTGGTAAAGGTTTCAGTCACGGGAAGTCTCGCGGCAACGATGAACTGTCGGCAGCCTTGCCCATAGAACTTCTCTTCCCAACGAATATCACGATTTGAACTTCGTTGGTCGATGATTCCATGAGCCCTTGATCGCTCGAACTGGCGACCTCAGCCGTCGCTTCGGTTGACATTACGGATCCCGCCAACGGCAAATCGGTAGACAATGTGCCTTCCGTCGACAAACTATCCCGATCGCGTTGTGGTGCGGTTGCCTCGAATGGAGGCTTCATGTCAGACGCTGCTGGGAAGTCGAATCCAAACGCGATCGCTTGCGGCCATCCTGACTGTTGCAGGCTGCTCCAATCTGACCTCCAAGCTGTACCGTCAAAGTAGCGAAACTGAGCTTTTATCAGGCCCTCAAGTCGCAACTCACGAATCGGCTGACTTCCGGAAAACCCATCTTCGTCCGACTGCCGATAGAGATCCTTCGCAGTCAAGACTTGTTCCGATGGACTAACAACCGCGGACTCAGTATTTTTATCCAACATTTCGCGACGCGTTAAGACAAACTGGGTCTGGTCCGAGTTGTTGGCCAAGGGACCTGAGGGAGAGACATCGTCGGATAGAACGGGAGTGAGCCGGTATTCAATCTCGACCGTTTCGGCGGGCCAGGGTGAGCTTGATGCGGTAGACAAGCTCGATTCTTCTCCAAGCGTAGCTGTACCGAGAAGTGATTCTCCCGGCGATCCTTTTCGTTCGAGCTGCACCGAATCGGACATGAGGTTTTCCAAAAACGGAATTGGATCGATCGAAGGAGCGATCACTGTGGAAAACCCCATGGCATTTCCGGTAAAACGGAATGCTTTCAACGATTGCGGGGCTGGCGCTTTTGTAAGAGATTTCGTGGTTTTATGAGCTTTTGATGGTCCAGCATCGTTTCCACTCATGTTGCTGTCGACAATCGCTAGGTGCTGTATGTCGTCCTCCAACCAAGCTCTTGCCGAACGTATGGTTTGCGTGCGGCTCGAGAGTTTCCATCCCCGGATCTCCGCATCCCGAAAAGTCCCCAACAATGACCAAGCGACAGCCATCAAGGCACCCAGCAGCCCCAGCGCAATCATGAGCTCAATCAACGTAAACGCAAGTCGTTTCTTGTTTGGTACCGAAATCATCGATTACCTCGAGAAATGCGATTCGCACGATTTCGATTGGCAGATAGCCTCGACGATTCACTGCGGATTCCACCATCGCTTGAATCATTGATTCGCGGCCGACGAACTAGACGTGAAAGCTGAAACATGGGCTCAGAGTCTTCGTTGACTGCAGCATTTGATTCAAAGAGCTTGACCCTAACTCGATAGAGAACCGTCTGAATTCCATTTGAGGCTTGCCCGTTTGGATCGGCTCCTCGGTTTCCCGCTGGATCAAAGGGGGTGACCTCGATGCGGAAGCTGCGAGAGGGAGTGCTAGGCAGGACTCCGATTACTTCTTCTCTGATTTCCTCGACGGAAATACGAGCGACAAACTCATCCAAGACTGACTGGGCTTGCGAGATGGCGATCGTTCGTTCCTCAGCCCGATTTCCGTACTTCGTACCAAGGGAGATCAGCGAAAAAAGAACAATGGCGCTACCGGCCAAGATCGCGGTGGCGATGATGACTTCTAACAACGAAAAAGCTGCTCGCGCCGGACCAGCCTTGCGGCTCACCGGACGATCTCCAATGCACCCGTCGCCGAAGCGTAGGTGACCGTCAGCTTTTCATGGATTGACGTATCGTAAAGTACAATCGATGCGTTTCGACTTAGGCCAGTAGCGCTGATTGGCAACCACCAATCGCTATGATGTGTTCCAAGATCGGCCATAGCGGCTTCCGAATCAACAACACCGCTTGCTATTGTCGCATCTCCACGTTCATTGGTTTCACTTTTCAGGTCGTTGGCAGCGGAATCAGCATTCGACGCGAAAGTTCCCGCATCACTTTCGTCGGTGACCGAATCCGATGTCCAGTTCACTTCGGTGATCACAATCGATTCTGGAAGTCGCCAAGTCCTAGGGGCTTTTTCGTCTAAACTCCTTCGCGTACCAAGCCCAGGCTGGGAAGTTGTGGGCGAGTCCGATTGCACACCACTTTGGTTTGATGCTGTCCCCAAAGACTTAGCAGCATCTTCTTCATTCGCGAAATTCGCAAACGATCCAGTACGTACTTCGTGGTTGCCTTGCTGCATCTGAACAAAGATTGGCTTCCCCGTTGTAATCGCCTCATAGCGTCCTTCGTCGATTGCTTCTCGCAATACTTGGGCAGCTTCATTGAGCGTAGTGCGACGAAGCAAACGTTGCATGTTTGGCCAAGCAATAGCGAGTAGTCCAACCATCAACACCAGTACAATCATCAATTCAAGCATCGAGAAGCCGCGAACGGAACGATGCGTGCGCAAATCGTTACACATGCTATGGTCCCTTTCGTTACTTTTTAGTGGATTTACCGGAATTGGTTTCGTCTTCGCTGGGTGGCTCATTCGAGATATCATCGCTCGTGCCGGGTTGGCGATCGGGTCCCAACGAAAAGATGCGAGGAAAGTCGGAGGCTGCTCCCTTCGAGTTCGAACCACCACCATCGGAGGCCGAAGCATCCGTGACATACTCATATTGGAAGTTACTGCCCCAAGGATCTTTCGGTAACTTTCCGCCTTCGATATAGGGACCGTCCCATTTTTTTGCAAGGGCTTCGTCTTCCGGCGGGCTGATCAACACTTCGAGGCCCTCTTCGGTGAGAGGGAAGCTTTTCATGTCGACCGCGTACATTTTAAGCGACGACGCTAACCCGCCAATTTGGACCTGAGCCGTTCGAATGTCGGCTTTCTTTTGCGAACCGAGTAGTCGCGGTCCCACGATAGCAATGAGACCGACCAAAATGATCAAAACGATCATCAATTCGAGCAATGTCAAGCCATGCCGGGTGTTTCGAGGAGTTCGAATAAGCATGATGGATTCCATAGTTAGGGGTATTGTTGCCAGTGTTTGATCTAAACTCATCGGTGGGGTAAAATGAATGCGTCCTTCGAGACACTGTCGCCTTTCGCTCCGCGAAAGTGCGTTTGCGAATCGCACTTTCGCGGAGCGAAAGGCGACAATGGGCGT